>JBGAFY010000026.1:0-13125 GCA_044226975.1 Rhabdochlamydiaceae bacterium | reverse complement strand
TGCATTATCGAGTTCTTCCAATTCCGCTTCGCTTAAAAGGTCAGTATTGCGGATGAAAGTGCCACCGAGTGTCCCATATACATTCTTTCCATGGGGATCGGTATTGCTCACTTGAAGTCCTTTTGGGAACATATACACATATTCATCTTTGCCACTTTCTCCTTTAACTTTGGTGTAGATCATGTATTCCATGTGTCCGACTCCAGCGTTATGGTTTAAATTGAGTAGATGTCCTCGTACAGCGATCATCTTATCATCTTGATTTAATGCTTTTGCCCCGAGGCCAGAGCAATTAAAAACAATCGATTCTGCAACATCGTCGAACGAGTAGAGTTCTCGTTGTTCAATGGGGATGCCCAATTTGTCGACAGTTTCGCGGAGTTGGATCATGATCTGTGTCGTGTCCATAAAATAGGTGTAGAACTTAACAAAATTGTTATGAACCACACCATTGCCAAAATCTAGAGTGACTTGTTCTCGAGGCGGAATCAACCCTTCTTGCTCGAGGTCTTCAACACCAGCTTCAGTATCTGCACTGCAATAGACTGGGAGCAAGCGGATACAGTCGGAAGTGATGTAAGGATGGTTGTTCTCGTAGATCTTCTTATATTCCCTAAAAGTTGCCATGCCAATTCTGCTCAAGTTTAGTTGCTCTTCTGGATCTGTTTGGACAGACACTAGGGCAAAATACCCGGCATTTTTCCATGAGGGGATCTCATACAACTCTTTAGTCGTAATGCCAGAGACTTCATATCCCTTTAGAGTAAGTTCGATTGCTGCTGTCAACCCGATGATCCCTGTTCCAACGACACGGATAGGTGTCTTTGGGCGCTCTTTAAGTTGTTGCTCGAACAGTTCGATTGCCCGTCTTACAGAACCAAAAACTGTGGTGCAGCCGGATCCGCCATGCCCATAGCAATGCACTAATAGTTTTCCGTTTTTATCTTCTGCAGAAATATTAAACTTCCCTTCACGCATAGGACGCGTACAGGAAATTTTTTGATCGATAGAAGAAGGTTGGATCAAAGGAGGGGTTAAGACTTCAATTTTTTCAGCAAATAAAGAGATGGAACCGGTGAAGAACAAACAGGCGCACACAGCATTTGGGATAAATTTCATCATACAATCTCCTTTGTTGACATTGGAAGGGTAGGAGATTAGTAATTAAAATTTTATATGTCAATTTTAGAACCTGTCCTAAAGTCGACCAAGCATTGGTTTTAGAACAGGTTCTTAGGCTTCTACCAAGCATCGTGCCAAGTCTCGTAGATCTTTTCTTTGCACAGATATGTCCTCCTGTGTCATCCCCAGGAAGGAAAAAGATGTCGTGATAGGTGAAGAGGATGGAGTTTGGCTTTGCTCGAGGGATTTGAGTGAGGGAAATTCAAAAAGCCTACTCTTCTTAAGTAGGCTTTTTAAAAATGACTAGATTTTTGGGTCAGTTTTAATTTGTTTAACTATTTCATCGATATTTGCATTTGAAGATGGTAGCAAATTATAGGAGAGTTGACTCTGTGGGGTTTTTGAGATATTTAGGACTAGACTCATCGATAAATTCTTTAATTTCGTGATTACACAAACAAACCTTTCGAGCTGAAATCGTGTTATCTAGCAATGGAAAATCAGTTTGTCCATAAAGCGATAAGGAAGTCCCTAGGTGATACTTGATAAATTAAGAATTTATTAGAGATTGGATTTTCATTTTCATTAACTATAAACCCGTCGAATTCGAAGTATTTCTTTACATATAGTTCAACATTTTTCAATTGAGGTGAGAGATTATTAACTATAGAAAAAGTGTTTTGATAACTAAGCATATCGAAAGGAATGAAATTTGAAAAGTGTGAAGAGTTGACAGGATTACAACGGGTCTTTTTCATTAATGAGCTATTAGAACTTTCTTCGTAAGTAGATTCAGATAAAACGAATCTAAATGATGCTTTGCCAATGTATCGCATCTTATTATCATCTAAATATTTTATTAAAGTTTCTTGACTAGGGATGAATATAGAGTCGTTAATAATCTTTTTTTTATTCTATTGTTAGATAATTGGTTTGTTTCAGAAACAAACGGAAGTGAAGAAAAAATTTGAAATTTCTTGTTTTCTGAATTATTATTTATTGCATTTGTTGACATAGAATCATTTTAATGGTTGATTTTCGTTTTTTTGCAGTGCAGAAATTTGTTTGTTTTGATTCGTTTATTTAGAGACATGCATCACATTAAGGATGCATGTTTCTAAATGGTTCATGTTTTTAGAATTGCAAGGCTTTTAATTCAACGATAGAAGGGTTTTTTCCAGTTGTAAGTTCTCGGTTCGGCCCTCGTTCCCAAGCGTCGCCTTTAAGTATTTTGAATTGCATTGTTTTATTTGGCTCACAAGCAAGTTCTAACATCCAGAGGTCGTAGCCCAGGAATTTTAAAGGTATAGCTTGTTGCCGATTTCCCAGCTCTCCTCGGACAACTAGTTTGTCCTCAGGACTAGCAGCAAGTTTAAAGAAGAATTGTTCTTTAGCTTCTTCTTTTCCTTCTGAAGGAACTGAACAGCCTTGAATATTTGGTGCACATGTTTGGATTTCATTGCTGTTGAATTTGCGATTTGCATTGTTGTCGATTTGTTCCCACACAACATCTCCTTTGCTTGTAATTTTTACAATTTTTGCCTGAACTTTGGAGAAGTCGATGTTTGTTGCAAGAGCCCAACAATTTCCTGAAATCTGGGTTAGGAAAGTATTTTCATGCCAAGTTAAGCCTTCACCATCGCCGCGGATGGCAAGCTTAGCACTAGAATCTACATTACAATGTACTAACACTACAGAGCCAAAAGGCCTCTTAGAAGATTCAACTATTGTTGTTGTGAGATCGGGAGATGTTGAAGTAGTGTTAATTCCAGCTAAAGAACGTAATCGATCATACATCTCTTCCCAAGTTTCATCCTCAGGTCCTTCTTGAATTGCATATTCGAATGAGGACTTTATATTACGAGTAGTTCCTAAATTCGGGTCGAGTTCGCGCGCTTTTTCATATTGAAGGTAGGTGGGATGTGTTTTAAAAAATAGTTGTTCAATTTCTCGGGATTCTTGAAGACTTGTTACTTTAAATTTAGGAAAATTAAAGATTTGACCAAGCATTTTTTTCTGACTATCGATCGATAAGTCAACTGGAGATTTTTTAAAACTGATTTGAGAGTCTTTCTCTATAAATATAACACTTTCTCGGTCAAAAACCCAATCAGATTCAAAGTTGCAAAAAGATATTTTCACTTTTTGTTTAGTTCCACTAGGTACATGTTTCTCAACTATATCAACGACTTCATTGTACTGAACCGCAATAGAAAAACCAGGTTGTATTGAAGTTACCAAATGAGGATTCTTAGCTTGGGGGGTGTTAGTCTGGGCATTATTATTTGTATATTCTTGCATTGTAATTTTAAAAAAATGCTTTACAAAAACAGAAACCTTTTGTGGATCATATAAATTTGAAGAAGAGAGGTCAACAATTTTGCCACTCGGGTCTGCGTAATTTTTATACCAAAATATATATATGTAGTCTCCAAGTTTAACCCCATAGCGTGGGGCTCTTAGCTCCGGACGTATACTTAATGGAGATGTTTTAGGATTATGATTTTTTGGATGAGATTCTATAGAAAGCTCATTTGGAAGTTCTTTTAATAATTCTAATTTTCCTTCATTGATGTTTTAAAAGCTTCTATTGAAGTGTAAAGAGGTTTTGAACTGTCTTAGTTAATTTTAAATTTTCTTTTTAACGATATTTTCAACAGCATTTTCGCCTAGTTCGATATTGCCATTATTAATGTTAATAGATTTTTTTAATTCATTTCTTACGTTTTCATTGTGGACTTGATTAACATAGCTGAAGTTTTGAAGGTTTGGTATGTTTGACATATAAATTCCTTAAAATTAATTTATTGTTTAATGATCGTATTATAATATAATAAGCTAAATGCGTAATGGTTTACAAATTTTTAATGGTATATATTGTTTTTTCAATCTGAACGCATTCGATAGATTTTTCTAAGAGACAATCTTTAAATTAAGACTTCGTCGATATTCGGAAGTGTTTTGGGCTTTCTTGCTTAATTACAAGTCAATCGATTGATTCTCAGAAGTATACAAAAACATCTGTTTTTTCTTGACTTACAGAAAATAAACAACTTGGGTTGAATTTTGCTACAAAGCTTCAAAAGAACCTGAAATGTGCATTTGTTTTTCACAAATGGTATAACTTAATTTAGAGAGATGGCTCTAAGAGTTCTTTGTACAGAGCTGATTTTTAGCGGTTTTGTGATGACTATCTCAAATTAGGAAAAATTTCAAAACTATTTGTTAGTTGCCCAACGAGTTTAACGTGGGGTTAGAGCGTGTCTACCAAGCATCAGGCCAAGGGATGCCTCTTTTGAGTGCCTTGGTTCCATGGATTTTTTCTTTGAGCTTGGTATGCAGACGCGCTGCTTCAGATGCAACTTCAGGCGAAACAGATCCGTGGAGTAGGTTGGTAAGCTCGTCTGGATCATTTTTTAGATTGTACATTTCATATTCATAATGGGTGCCGTCATTAGAATAATAGACGGCGTATTTCCAATTCCCATCGCGGATGGCGCGGATATGACTGCCTGGGACATCTTCGGGAAGGAAAAAGATATCATCATATGCGAAGAGGATGGAGTCTTGCACTGCGTCTTGGGGATTTATTAACACGGGGACGATGCTGACTCCTTTGCCATAGGAGTTAGGGCTTGGAATGCCAGTGAGCTCTGCTAAGGTAGGCATTAGATCTAGATGACAGTAGAAAGCATTTGTCGTTTGTGCAGAAGAGTATATTTTAGGATTTGAGACTACAAATGGAACGTGGATCATCTCCTCATAAGCTGTATAGGCTTTTTCTCTCATTCCATGCGAAAGACCTAGTTCACCGTGATCGGAAGTGCGGATAATGATGGTTGAATCAGTTAGATTTGCTTCGTCGAGCGCTTTTAAAATGGTCTCAACGTGCTTGTCGGCAAGAGTGTTCAGGTAAGCATAAAAATTGACATACTCGATTTCTTCTTGGGAAGTTTTGAGCGGAGCAATTGTGTTGTATGCATCGCGGGCTTTGAACTGGACAGAAGGCTTTGTCATGAGGTTGTCTTTATAGTTGCTCGGCAATGCAATGCCCATTTGGGCAAAGTCTTCTTTTTTGTAGCCAGATTCTTCCCAAGAGTCTGGGTATACCCATACGTCGTGTGGATTAACCAGAGAAACGAAGAGACAAAATGGTTTGCGTTGTTCTTTTGGTGTGTGCTTGATGGTGTCTAAATAGTCAAGGACGCTCTCTCCAAAGCCTCGGGTCTGCTTGGGGTCGTGTTTTGTCGGTCCTTTGACATAGCGGCCGTCGTTATTGGCATAGCCTCCGCCTAAAGTGGAAAGTCCATTCAATATCACGCCTTCTGGTGTCGGCTGGCGTCGCTGGATGGCATTGCCTGCATCAGGAGGGTTCCATTCGTATACAGCATATTCTTTTTGTAAATGTAGAATGTCTTTTTCAGACCACTTGTCATCGCCATTATCTGCAAAGCTTAAATGCCATTTGCCTTTCCATACCACATCGTATCCGGCTTTGTCTTTGAGCAGGGAGCCGATGTTCATGAGCTCCTGAAAGGTAGGAAGATTGGGCAGGGGAGGGGTATGCGCGACTTTGTTTTCGGGAGAATATTCACTTGTTATGATGGCGGCTCTACTGGGTGAACATTCGCATGCGGCTGTATAGGCCCTCTCAAAGCTGAGGCCATTTTTTTTCAGCCTTGTCATTGCAGGAAGATTTTTTTCAGTCCACCCTTCTGGCCAATGTCTTGCTGCGCGTTCTTGGTCGGTTAAGATCACGATAATATTAGGCTTATAAGGAACTTGGAAGGATTTCGGCGCAGGAGTCGATGCCACCTTGGTGGGTGACTTCGAACATCCTGCACAAAAAAGCAGGAGAAAATAGAGCGCGTGGATTTTTCTCATGCGAATTAATGCGGCTGAGAGGCCAACACATCTCGATATAGAGTCATCCACATTCTGTATTCAGCCTTCAGGGATTTTTTCAAGGCTTTGATCTGCACTTTTAAATCAGGCTTTTTGAGCTTGCGGTATTGCTCTTTAAGCTCTCGGAGCTGTTTAAATTTAGTGAGTACGCTGTCGATCAAAGTGGTGATCTTTGTTTCCCATTCTTCTTTTTGAGCGCCCATTGTGGACTGAATTTTTTCTAGCACGATCTCTTTACGATCGATCAGAAGTTTTTCCTCGATACGGTAGCGATGAACTGTTTTTAGTTCACGTGCTAGGCCAAGCTTGCTGAGGGTCCAGATGAGCCATTTGGTTGGATCGAAATGAAACCAACGGATCCCGTTGCGGTAATCGTAGGCAAAGGTGTGGTGGTAGTTGTGATACCCTTCACCAAAGGTGAGCAACGCGATGATGTAGTTGTCTACTGCGGAAAGTTCTTGGCAGAAAGTACGGGCTCCCCATGTGTGGGCCAGTGAGTTGATAAACCATGTGAAGTGGTGGAGGAAAAACATCCTTGTCAACCATACGAAGAGGAAAGCTCCTAAATAATCGTTAAACCACCATCCTACAACGAGTACAGATAGGGCATTGGTGATGAACATCAGTATTGGATAATGACGCTCTTGGAAGCGGAGCATAGGTTTGCGTACTAGGTCAGAGACAACCTTGGAGTCGATCTCTTTTGGTTTTTCAAAAAGCCACATGAAGTGTGCGTACCAAAATCCTTTTTTAATGGAATAGGGGTCGCGATCGGTATCTACAAAAGCATGGTGGTGGCGATGCTCAAATGACCAGCGTAAAGCGCTACCTTGCGTCGCCATCGTAGCAAAAAATAAGAGCACTGTTTCTACAACTGGATTGATCTTGTATGTTGGATGGGAATAAAGGCGATGGTACAAGGCTGTCACGCTCAAGCCCGTGATGTACATTAAGATTGCAGCCACGCCGATCAACGGCCAATTTGGAGTAAAAAAAATGAAGTACAAAGGCAGCATTACTAGGAGTATTGCATGATAGGTCAAGAGAAACAATCCTGCTGGCCAATTAAATTCTGAAGATCTCATATACCCCTCTGTTTTTTTTCTAATTCTTCCCATCTAAGATATAACTGCTCTATCTGATTTTCCGCCAATCCAACTTCTGTGCAGAGCGTTTGGAGCTGCTCTGGATTTAGAGCGAGCTCAGGCGCTTGCAAAGATAAGTTGAGCTGACTCACCTTTTCTTCCAATTGCATTATTTTTCCTTCTATTTGGTCAAACTCTTTTTTTTCAGCATAAGAGAGCTTTATTTTAGTTACTGGGGATTCTTGTTTCTTTTCTTTTGGTTTTTCTTGGGAGGTGATCTCTGTTTGAGAGGCTTCCCATTGGGCAAAATCGGAAAATAGCTCAGTTTGCTCAAGGTTTCCGAGTGCGAGAAATAAGTTGCATATCCGGTCCATCATACAGCGATCATGGGTGATGAGGACTACAGCGCCGGGATAATCAATGAGGCTCTCTTCTAATGTTTCCAATGTAGGGATGTCGAGGTCGTTGGTCGGCTCATCGAGAAGAAGCAAGTCGGCAGGCTGGAGCATGAGATAGGCAATAGATATCCTCGCTCTTTCTCCTCCTGAAAGTTTTGAGAGTGGCAGATCGAGGATGTCTGGAGAGAAAAGGAAGCGTTTGCACCAACCATTAATATGGATCTCTTGCCCACGATAGCGCACAAAATCGCCATTAGGTGATAAGGCCCTGCGCAAAGTGGTATCAAGGGGTAGTTGCATGCGGTGTTGATCAAAGTAGACGATCTTAAGATCATCAGCTTGTTTGATCGTTCCTTGGTTGGGGGCAATTTCTCCTGCTATGATGCGCAGCAAGGTAGTTTTACCAGATCCATTGGCGCCCATCAGCGCAAGGCGCATTCCTGGGGACAGTGTGAAATCGAGATGGCGGAAAAGGCATCTGCCATCAATTTCCTTTGAAAGGTTTTTAGCGACAAGGAGCTTTTGGGTCTCCCTCTGACTTGCAGAAAATTCGATGTCGGCTTTTTTTTGCAAGTTGCGGTTTTGAACTTGGGAAAGCTCTTTAAAGAGCTGATGCGCTTCCCCAACGCGCGACTTGGATTTTGAAGTGCGGGCCTTTGGAGATTGGCGGATCCAGTCCAGCTCACGTCTGGCCTTGGAAGCAAGAGAGCGCTCCCTTTCGAGCTGTCCTTTAATAAAGTCTTCTTTAATTTCAAGAAAATGGAGGTAGGTTCCCTCAATGGAAATTAGACCATCAGGATAAACTGGGTTGATCTCAACGACGCGGTTGACCATGTTTTGCAAGAAATAGCGGTCATGGCTCACTAAAATATAGGTAGGAGCTTCTTTATTTAGAAAATTTTCTAACCAGATGATCCCATTTAAATCGAGGTGGTTCGTAGGTTCATCCAACAAAATCAAATCGGGTGCATTAATTAGCGCCAAAGCAATGCTCAGTCGTTTTTTCCAACCTCCGGAAAGGCGTTGTGCCGAAGTGTCTTTCTCATTAAATCCGAGCTTGCTCAAATAAGTTTGTACATGGAGTTCTTTCTCATAGTCAGGGCGTTCATCATCTCTAAGTGCCTCAAGGAGAATCGCAGAAGGTGGCTCGTCAGGAAACTCGCAACTTTGGGGGACATACCCAATTTTGAGCCCTCGTTTTGCAGATACAATCCCGGCATCGGCCTTTTCTTCATTAGCGAGGATTTTCAAGAGAGTGGTTTTGCCAGAGCCGTTTGGACCGATCAATCCAATGCGGTCTCCAGAAAAAAATACTGAATGAAAGATTGCGGAACAGTCCGTGTTCAAAAGACTTGCTCAAAGACTGGCAATTAAAAAATAAGCTCATAGCAGCTATTTTACCACAAAAGTTATCAATGAGCTATTCTTTTCCCATGAATATTCTTCCTAAAGATATTAATAACTGTCCATTTCTCATCCTTGCCCCTATGGAAGGGGTAGGCGATCGCTGTTTTCGCAAGGCAATGGCATCGATTAAGCGGCGATTAGCTGTTAGAGATTTCTTGAGAGTTCCCAAAAATGCCCATGTGCAAAGTTTGGCACGTGAATATGAACCGAATGAGATTGCTCCAGTTTCTTGCAGCGCAGATCATGGGATCTGATGCGGAACTTATGGGAGCGATGGCGCAAGAGCTACAGAGACTTGGTGCGCTGCGCATCGATATCAATTGCGGGTGTCCTTCGAATACGGTAACTGGGCGTGGCGCTGGTTCGAGCCTTTTAAAAGATCCCAACTTCATCTACGAAGTTGCACAAGCTGTTGTCGCTGCAGTTTCTATCCCTGTCACTATTAAGATGCGTTCTGGTTTTGACGACATTTCTTTGTTCAAGGAAAATGTCCTTGCAGCACAAGAGAGTGGTGTCGACTACATCACATTACATCCTAGGACCAAAGTTGATGGATATGGTCCGCCAGCGCGATGGGATTTAATTGCTGAGGCGAAATCAATCCTTAAAATTCCTTTGGTAGGCAACGGGGATATTTTAAATGTGCAAGATGCCCTTGCCATGCTAAAGATGACCGGATGTGATGCACTGATGATTGGAAGAGGGAGCATCATCAATCCCTTTATTTTCCATCAGATCAGATCACATTTTGCAGGGGTGCCTTATTGCCCATCTTGGAACGACCTTATGCATTATTTTGAAGTTTACTTAGCAGGAGTTCCCAAAGAAATGCACATGCGCGTGAAAGTGAACAAGCTCAAACAACTCATGAGCTTTCTTTTTAAAGGAAATGAAGAGCTTCTCAACAAGCGCCAATCAATTTTGACTTCACAATTTACTGACCATAGTTCTTTCTTAGATTTTGCATTGCCACTGTTAAAAGAGGGATTTTTATGATCGATGCAAAGCAGTAGACTTCTAGTCCTTACTCCAGATTGGCATCATGTAGAAGGAACACTCTATCGTTATCAACGCTCTTCGCTGCAGGAAAATTGGGGCCTTGTTGCAAAGCCAATTCCCATTGTCGTCGGGAAGAACGGGATGGTGTGGGAGAAGCGCGAAGGGGATGGCAAATCACCTGCAGGCATATTCTCATTAGGTCCGGTGTTTGGTGTCCCAGCTTATCAAGAAGTGGTTATGAAGATGCCTTATTGGCCGATCACTGCGGATTTAGAGTGGGTCGATGACCCAAATTCTCAATACTACAATCAATATGTCCATACGAGCACCATCTGGATCGCGATTGGACAAGCTCTGAGCACATGGCGGAAATTGGCCTCATATATTCTATCGGAGTTTTTGTCGGACATAATAGTGATCCTGTAGAGCCTGGTATGGGCTCTTGCATTTTTTTGCATTTATGGAGAGATTCTACGTCAGGAACTGGTGGGTGCACAGCAATGGAAGAAGAGCACTTGAAGGAGATTGTTTCTTGGCTTGATCAATCAAGCCATCCTTGTTTAGTTCAATTGCCTGTTCATGAATATGTCAATAAAAAGAGCGAATGGAACTTACCTGAAGTTCCTTAAGAAAAAATCGCAGACAGGCTTTTTAGATAGGTTCAGCTGCATTTTAAGTGATCAATTAGATCTAAAAAATTTTTCCGACCATAAATCTAATTGCTTAGGGTCGTAGAGAAATGGTTTTACATCATTTTTGGCATGTTCCCAATTAACCTTTAAAATTCTTTCTCTTAAAAGGATAAGCAATTTTTCATCCAGGAATTCCTTGAGTGAAAGGTGTCCGGATTGATGCATCCGATTTGAAAGATGGAAAGATGAACTCCAACCCTTTTTCTTACAAACCAAATTAAATCATACCAAATCCGGACCTATTTTTTCCATTCTCTGCATCATACTGCATGCATTTTTCCAGCGAATAAATCGGATTCAGAATAAGAAAGCACATAAAAAGGAGTAGGATTTAATACGAGTTTGCTTTCAACCTGAAATCTTAGAGGAGGATTAGTATCAATTTCCAGCTTAATAGATATTTTTGCTTCGCGATGGGTGTTTTGATGATGTTTATCTCCGATGGTCAACAACATTTTTAATGTATTGGCTTTTAAAATGCAGAAAGAATAGGAGATTCTCTTTTTTTGACTGAGCATCAACTTGAAATCCAAATGAGAGCATTTCTTTTTCTAAGCTATGTAAAAATGGTTCAAAATCGAAATCTGCATTGGAGTATTTAACAATGAAAAATCTAGATCTTCACTAAACCTATCTAGGCCATAGAGAATACGAAGAGCAGTTCCTTCATAAAATGCTGCATGTTGAAAGAAATAATGCCTTGCTAACCCAATTAGAGCGCTTTGTTGAAGAATTTCTCGCAAAACATCTTGTTTTTGAAAGGTGAAGCGCGATAGCTTGATAAGTTCTTGAATAGCTGGTTGAGTTATAATTTATCTATTATTTTGTATAATATTGATGTGATGTTAGACTTGTAGTCTAAGGATATTTTTTTCATCAGTTCTTTGTTTAAGGATTTTAAACTGTCTATTTCAATTCTCTTTGATTCAGTGAGATCAATCAGCAACTCTTTTTCATTTAATTGACGCAACTGAAGAAGACCCAATCTCACAAGAGCTTTTTCTGGCGTAGCGATTAAAAATCCCCGATTTGCCCTTCCTAACTGTTTATGATCGATCCCAACGCTATAGCGTGAAGCATTTAAGCGTCGGTATGTAAAAGTCCCTATTGGGGTAGAGAATTCTTTGTTACTTCCAAGCGTTATATTTGTCACCACAGATACTCGTTCAGGAATAAAGTGATAGTAAGAAAGGGCCCATTCTAAACTCACATAAGAGGGGCCATAGAGGAGATTAGCTACTTGTTCATATGGATAATCTGTTTTTCCTCTTACAAAGCGAGCGGCAATTAGATAGAACCCATTTTTTAGTCTCCATAATTCCCCATTTTTGACCATGCGCGCAATGCAGTCTCGAGGGTTACGATAATCAGAAAGGTGAGCTAATGAAGTTTGAGCATCGACATAAGGTGTAATTGCCGAATTCTTCATCTGCTTTCTCATCTTCCTTTTAATCCTTTTCAATTTAATTCTATTTTATTTATTACAGAATCTTGAAAATAAATTACATATTTTGATCGAATTTTAAGGTATAACGCCCTGAATATTAGTATTTAAAATATTAATTTGCAAACACAACAGATATTTTTATTTTTATGAAGAAGAAAAAGTATAACCTTGAGCTCTTGGCAAAAAAGCTTCTAAAAGAAAAAGGGCTGCAGCCCGATTTTTCTAAAAGCGCAATTCAACAATTAGAAAACATCAACCGTCCAGCACCGCCTACAGCAAACACCCAAGATATGCGTAAATTTCTTTGGTGTTCTATCGACAATGATGACTCTAGAGACCTCGATCAGCTCACCTTTGGTAAAAAGGAAAATGATGGCTCGATCACAATCTGGGCGTTGCTGATGTCGACTCTTTAGTAAGAAAGACTCTGCAAATCGACGTACATCACACAAACAAATACGACTTCGATCTACACGCCTACGAAAGTTTTCACGATGCTGCCTGAAAAACTCTCTACGAACTTGACCTCATTAAATGAGAATGAAGATCGAGTAGCAATGGTTGTACAAATCAAAATTGACCAAAGTGGGAAGATTGAAGAAGGTTCTATTTCTCCCGCTTTGGTGCGCAATCATGCCAAGCTCGCTTACAATGCGGTTGGGGCATGGCTTGCAGGGAAGGCTGAAATGCCCGAGAAGGTAAAGAATGTTCCAGGTTTAGAGAATGCTTTGAAGGTCAAGGAATGGAGAGCGCAATTAATTAAGAAGAAATGACGTCACAATTTTGGGAGCTTTGACATTAGAGTCGCCTGAAGTAGAGGCCAAGGTCACTGAAAAACAAGAGGTGATTTTAGCGCTGAAAGTAATTTCGCTCAACAGTTGATCGAAAACTTTATGATCGCTGCCAAGTAGATCAGCAATACCGCTTACTCAAGGCAGGTATACCAAGCTTGCGCGTGTCGTGCGCATTCCTAAGCGCTGGGACCGTATTGTCGACATAGCAGCCTCTTTCAAAGAAAGAGTTGCCAACTGAACCTAATCCTAAAGCCTTAGAAGTTTTTTTTGTGCAAA
>JBGAFY010000025.1:0-13991 GCA_044226975.1 Rhabdochlamydiaceae bacterium | reverse complement strand
CTCTCGATGTCGACACCAACGGCCCCTTAGTTCTAGATGAAAGTTATCCCGTTGTCAATGCTCCCCCTGATCCTTTAAAGAGGCAAGTGATTGACACCCCTATTTCAACTGGCGTACGCTGTATCGATGGGGTCTTAACGTGTGGCAAAGGACAACGTGTAGGCATCTTTGCTGCTGCAGGCGTTGGAAAATCCACATTGCTTGGGATGATCGCCCGCAATGCCCAAGCTGACGTCAACGTCATCTCATTAGTCGGTGAGCGTGGTCGTGAGGTTCGTGAGTTCTTGATCAATGACCTTGGAGAAGAAGGATTAAAACGCTCTGTTATCATCGTCTCTACTTCCGACCAAGCTGCTCAGCTCAGGATCAACGCCGCTTATGTAGGCACTGCCATTGCAGAATATTTCCGTGACCAAGGAAAGACCGTCGTCTTGATGATGGACTCTGTAACACGCTATGCACGCGCCCTTAGAGAGATCGGCCTGGCCGCTGGAGAACCGCCAGCTAGGGCCGGCTTTACCCCATCTGTATTCTCGACACTCCCTAAGCTTTTAGAGCGTTCAGGAAATTCTGAAAAAGGATCGATCACTGCTTTTTACACCGTCCTTGTTGCAGGCGATGATCTCAACGAACCTGTTTCTGATGAGGTCCGCTCCATCTTAGACGGACATATTGTTTTGTCATCGGAACTCGCAAGTCAATATCACTTTCCTGCAGTTGACGTCCTACGATCTATTAGCCGTATTATCACCAACATTACCGATCAAGAGCATCTTCAACTAATCGGCAAATTGCGGGAAGTGTTAGCAAACTACAAAAAAAATGAATTGCTCATCCGCATTGGTGAATATAAACCTGGCTCCGATAAAGGAGCTGACTTTGCCATTAAATATATAGACAAAGTCAATCGTTTCCTAAAGCAACAAGTTGAAGAAAAGTCTTCCTTCGAAGAGACTTTACAGCAACTCCGCATGCTCTTTAGATAGGCTTAAGAGGGTGTCGTTCGGTATAAACTGTCCAGCAAATTAAAAAATTCAACGACAGGCTCTCGGTGGAATACCCTCTTGAACAACTCATTCTCATAAAACAAAAAAAACTAGAAGAAGCAGAGAAAGTCCTTCGTGAAAAAAAGGAAATCCTCGAAGAAGAGATGAAAAAACTTCATGCTCTTGAGAAAGAACGCGACGAGGTGAAGGAACACAAGAATGCAAAACTTGGCCAGTTGCGAGAAGAGCTCGACAAAGGCACGACAAGCGATAAGATCCAACAAATGAAGATTTATTTGAAATTTGTCGATGAACAGCTCAAACAAAAAGAGCGGAAAGTCACCGATCAAAAAAAGAAAACCGACGAGGCAGAAAAAAACGTCGAAATCGCGCGTCAAGACCACTTCAAAAAACAGCAAGACGTAGAAAAGATCAAACTGCATCGCAAGGATTGGGAAAAAGAACAGCGAGTGATCATGGGAAGAGAAGAAGAAAAGCAAACAGATGAGCTAGGTTCCACCATGCATCAAAAAAAGAAACGCGAATCCAAGCCCAAAAAAAATATAGATTAATAGACAGAGAGGGATGGTCAGGATAAAGAAAAAATATCAGAAAATTTCTTTCTTATCCGACCATCCTGCCATCCTGTTATTTTTTCTTATTGAGATTGCACTCATAATCGGATATGCCTGATAGAAAACTAAAAAAACAGGTTTATATGCCAGAGGTTCCTCGCGTTCAAGGTCCCGGCGGTCCCATGGATTCAGGTGGAAAGGCAAAGTACCCACAGATTCCGATAAATTCAAAGAAATGATGAAAGTAGAAAAAGTCAATGAAGTAGACCCTGAGGAGAAAACGGAAGCGCCGTGAAGAACAAGAAGAAGACGGAGAAGAGCTGCCCAAAAGCCCGCAGCAAGACCCTTTGTAAAAGATACCATTCTCACGCCTCAAGAAAAAGACATTAAGATCGGCACTGCAAGAGCTGAGGGCCCATGATAAGCTTCTGGCCGCACCGCCCTCAGAAGAACCCACTTACTTCACAAGCTGCGCCGACACAGACTGGCGCTCCCACCCCCTCCAGAAAGCAGCCCAGAAGACCAAGAAATGAAAACTGGTCAAGTTGAAAGCCAGCAGGGCGTTTCTTTAACGCCAAAATCTCCAGGTCAAAAAACTGCACAAGAACTTCAAAAAGCGGGAGAAAGCGCCGAAGGCTTTCTTGCAGCACGTGCTAAAGAAAGAAATGAAGAGATTGACAAAGCAGTAAGTGAAGAAATTACTAAAACGCTCGGGCCATCAGAAGGGACCCCAGAAGAAAAAAAGAAAAGAAAAGACGATTCAAGTTTACAGTCTATTTCCGGAGATGCCCCGATCACTACGCCTCTTACTGAAGCGCAAGCCTTCCCATTAGCCTCTGTATCTGGACTCCCTTCTTATATCTCGCCGCAAGTCTACGCTCTATTTGAAAAAATGGTAGGGGTCATCACCGTAATGGTTGAAAGCGATGTCAAAGAGACCTCCATCACCTTAAACTCGCCTGAATTTGCATCTTCTGCCTTTTTTGGCAGCCAAATTATTATTCAGGAATACAGTACAGCGCCCAACCAGTTTAATATCCAGATTATCGGCAATGCCGATGCTGTAAAAATATTTGAGGGCAATGCGCAGGATTTGCTTGCCAGCCTCAATTCTGGTAAATACAATTTTCGAATTAATCGGCTAGATGTAAGTGAAAAGCCCTTAGTTCGGCGTAAAGAAAAATTATCAGATGAAAAAAGAGACAATCTCGGTTAAGTTATTAATCGGATCAGAGGTTGATTCTAAAGAGGAGATTTCAAATGCCTATTCTTCCGTTGGACCGCATGACACAAGTTGCTCCTGAGCGGTCTGGACGCAAAGAGACCGATATAAAACGAACACGCGGCTCAGAGCGCAGCGGCTTTCAAAAAGCATTGAAAGAACCCTCAAGAAAAAAAGACGAGGACAAAGAGCCTTCACCTCCAGGAGAAGCCCTATATGCCTCTATGCGAAACAAGTCCGAGTATTTACTCAGTAAAAATTCAGATGCCCTCGAGGAAATATCTGCTTCAGAAAAATCCTTCAACACTAAAGGTTCCGCTTACGACCGTTTACATCCCGAAATTGCTGCATTATTTGAGACCATGGCCGGAGAAATGATCCTCATTGATGCTACTGCTGAAAAACATGCCCTCATTTCTTTGACCTCTCCTGCTTTTTCAAATTCAGTGTTCTTCGGGACCAAAGTTATGATCTCTGAGTTCAGCACTTCTCCTAAAACATTTAACATCCAATTATTCGGTCCCCAGGCTGCGGCACAAGTTTTCCAAGCACATGCAGCTGATTTTTATCGTCAATTTCAAACCAAGTCTTTTGATTTTGACATAAACCGCCTTGAATGGTCCCATGACGAAGAAATCTTGGAAAAATTTTCATTCAAACAACCGATCGAATCGACTGAGGAAAGTACATCATGACCCAAGCCCCTCTCAGCTGGTTAAAAAATATTGAACATGGATTAGAAGAACTTAACGTAATTCCATTATGGGGCTCATCACCTCCGTTCCCTTGGGATTCAGCGTCTCAAGCTATTGCAGAAGCGCTACAGGTTACCCATCTCAAGATCTCAGGACATACAACAGAATGGAAGGATCGAGATCATTTATTTCAAGGAATGGCATCCGATGCCATCGTGGTCCCTTTAGAAGCAGAGCCCCTCTCAGGGCCATTTTTTTGGATGATGTCTAGAGAGGATGTGGCAACAGTATGCAGCCATAGCTTAGAGGCCCAGCCCAGAGGAAAAGGATTTATCGATCAACGCCTTCAAGAAGGCTTTTTTCATTTCCTTTCTCTAAAGGTTCTTCGTTCCCTTATAGATTGCAATGCCATGCCTCCACTTTCTTTCCGACGAGCAAACGCCACATTACCTGATTCCGGCTGTTTATGCCTCGATGTAAGGATCGATTTGAATGGGGCCGTTTTATGGGGAAGAATTTTAGCACCTCCACAATTTCTTCATAATTTCCGCCAGTATTACGGAGTGAGCAATGATCATGCTATCGACATTGCATCTCATCGCAGCCTACAACTGTTGTTGCGCGTTGAGATTGGACGGGGCTCCATTGGACTGTCTGAATGGAAAAATGCGAAAGTAGGAGATCTTTTTATACTCGACCATTGTTCTTATGATCCGACAACTCATAAAGGCACCGCCCTTCTTTCTTTGGAAGAGACTCCTCTCTTGCGCGCAAGAATCAAAGAGAATACAATCAAAATCTTAAATAGAGCCGAATATTACGAGGAAAGTCACTCAATGAAAGAGCATTTTTCAGAAGAACATCCAGAAGAGCCAAAAGAAGATGATTTCGAAGAGCATATGACTCCTGCCGACGAAGAAGGTGCTGACGAAATCCCATCTGAAGAAGAAAGTCCAGAACACATTGAGTCCGACGAGCCTTTGATTTCTCATGCGGACATTCCTTTACCTGTCACAGTGGAAGTTGGACGGATCCGCGTTTCCTTAGAGAAGCTCTTGGAACTAAAACCAGGAAACATTCTCGACCTTGGTATACATCCGGAAGAGGGTGTTGATCTGACTGTTCAAGGGAAAAAAATTGCGAAGGGCGAGCTAGTGAAGCTTGGAGAGTTATTAGGAGTAAAAATCTTGCGCATTGAAAATTGAAGATACTTAGAGACTGTTAATGGATGCAGATCCTGTCGATTTTTTGGACTTTTTAATCAATTATTCTCAAAAAAGCGATGAGTTCTGAATTTGTTAACAGTCTCTTTGAGACCGGTCTGCAAATGACATATTAGACCTCTTGCGTAACTAAGGTTCTGTCGATTTTCGAGTTCTTTTGAGCCGATTTTCGACTTCAAATTGCAGGGATAATATCAACTTTCGTATATTACCCCTGCAATTTGAATCGAAAAGCGGCCAAAATAATCTCGAAAATCGACGAACCCTTAGTTACGCAAGAGGTCTATTGTGCAGACCGGTCTCTGAATACAGTTCTCTTTTTGCCCATGTCTTGCAATTAATAATTCACCGTGAGAGATATTAGGATGGGAAAGAGCGCATGCAAAGTTCATTTCGGATTCCGGAATAGAGTTTTGTAAGTTGCTCGAAAAGATAAGAGAATGAGCATGGACGATTCTGAGTTCTATAAACAAAATACATTGCCTGACTATACCGGGCAGTCCCACGCTCCTTCGCCTCTTCCTGTCCAAATCGGCCCCTACAAAATCGAAAGCCTTCTCAGCCGCGGGGGGATGAGCTTTCTTTATCTAGGACTTCACCCTGACACACGTCAACTTCTCACTATCAAAGTCCTTTCACCCAAGTTTGTCACACATCCCGAAGCTATCTCTCGTTTTTTGAAAGAAGCGAATATTATTGGGATCAGCGACCATCCCAATATAGTCAAACTGTACGGAGAAGGCGAGTGGGAAGAAGGGCTATATATCGCCATGGAGTTCATCCGAGGTGTCTCTTTACGCCAATTTATCTTGCAACAGTCTCTTTCTTTAAAAAGGTCCATCGATATCATCCTACAGGTTGCCTACGCACTGCTCCACCTTCATTCTCACGGAATCATCCATCGAGACCTCAAACCAGAAAATATTCTGATCGATGAAGAAGGGCTCGTCAAAGTAATTGACTTTGGCATAGCACAGCTTCATGAAGAAAAGAATTCTCCTCCTGCAGATGATGAAAGCTTCATGGGCACACCGACATATATGAGCCCTGAGCAAAAAGAAAATCCTCAAAATGTCACTTTTAGCTCAGACATCTATTCTCTTGCGATCATCACATATGAACTTGTCTTAGGAAAGCTCAGCTATGGAGTCTTGAACCTTTCATTACTCCCAAAAGGGTTAAGAAAGATCGTTGAAAAAAGCTTGGCGATCTCACCCTCTGAAAGATACCAAGATATCGTCGATTTTATCTCTGATCTCACACAATATTTGCGTTCAGAAGAACTCCAAAAAGAAAGACCTCATAGCGATCCAATGAAAGAATTCGTAGAGCAAATGCAAAAAACGCACACAACGCTTTCTCCTTCTTCTTTACCCAATTGGCCCAATCTTGAGCTTGGACTCGCAAAGCCTAGAGAAACTGCGATTTGGAACCTTTATTATGATTTTTTCCGTCTTCCCGACTGTTCCTTCCTCGTGATCATCGCAGAAAGTAAAGACTCTCGCATTGACAGCACTTCAAATCTAGCGATGTTAAGAGGCCTTGTCCGCTCCTATTTTGCTTTAAAGGCCAACACCCCTTTTCAATTACTTGCTTTTGTAACATTTCTCAATGACACCCTTTACGGCGATCCCTTGAAACTTGTTTTTGGTTGCGGTCTTTTGCATCTTAGTTCTAACCAAGATGAGCTCAGATTTCTCTCTTGCGGCCTAGGGGGATTGCTCCATACTCCTAGGGGTGGTATTGAACCTCGAATGCTTACATCAGAAAACCCATTCCTAGGGGAACAGGCGTCAGCAGTATTCTTTGAGACCGTCGACAACTGGCAGATCGGAGACCGCTTACTATTTTATGCCTGGAACAACATTCCAGAACTTCTCCTCTCACAGAGCGCATTGCTCCGACAGGCCGTGGCAACAAGTCTTTCATTGTCTGCACAAGGGCAAGCTGAAGCAGTAGTGAAAAAAATTTCTCAAGCTCCCTCAGTTTCAAAGCAAAAACCAGCTAAGCTCATCCTCTCTATTCAACGCCTCAGCTGAAACTAAATTCTAACAGCACAGAAGCAACTTTTTTTCTCTTTCTCTGTGTTCTCTGCGCCTCTTTCTTCACTCTGTGCTGATGGAATTTTTTAAGACAAATATTACCGAGTTTCCCACAAGTGAAGTTCTAAGATATCCTCATGCACTTGCCCTCTCATCATATAAAGAGAAAGTTAAAAGGATTTGGGGTGTGGTGACACGAAAAATCATCCTCAAATTTTTTAGTTATAATTCTACTTCACAAGAATGCGTTCAGTATTTTAGGATTGCGTATTAGCGTACTCATTTTTTTACTTGTCACGGGATTTTTTTGATGAGATTCTTCGACAAATTGCGCAGCCACCTCCTGCTGGAATTCAGTATTGGATTGCTTATCTCACAAGCGATGTATTGTGAGACATTGAATGCATTTCCTTTGGATGAAAATGCCCTTGTTGCTCGCGTGGCAAAAGAGAACATTCCTCTTGAAATGAAGTATACCGTGAACTTTAATAGCGTCTCGGTGATTGAGTTCATCCGTTTCGTTAGTCGGATTTCAGGAGTCAATTTCGTATTTCAAGATATCGATCTGCCCTTTACGGTGACGATAGTCTCAGAAGAACCGATCTCAGTGAGGAACATCCTCTCTGCACTGATACAAGTCTTACGCATCCACAACCTCCAACTCGTAGAGCAAGATAATAACTTGCTCATTACTGTGAGTGGGGATGTGCGCACCGTGGCACCTGTGGTATCGAGCGATCTACCAGGCAGCGAAGGAATTACAGCTCCCATAATCACACGCGTATTCCGCATCCGTAACGCCAACCCAAACACACTGGCAAGTATCATCCGTCCGATGACTTCCAAAGCGCTATTGTCGATGTAGCCAACGAAACTAAACAGCTCATCGTGTCCGACGTCTCAACAAACATAGATAAAATCTCTGAACTTATTACAAGCTTAGACACTCCGCATACTGCACTAGATATTGAGACCTATATCGCTAAGACAATAAGCCCTGAGCAATTGATTGCCACAACAGAAAAAATAATCACTCCTTTCGCAGAAGACAACCCTATTATTTTTGTCCCTCAAACAGAGACGGGAACGATCTTCATCGTCTCCACAAATTTGATTGATAAGGCATTGACAATACTCGAAGACCTCGATGTTGCTACACGAAGTGAATCAGAAATTGCGCCGAGCACCGAAAACCAGTTTCTCTTATATAATCCCGTTAATCGTGACGGAAAAGAACTGGAAAAATCCCTAAAAGAAATTTCCAAAATTTGAGAGCAGCCGGACTCATGGACATCTCTCCTTCTTACATAGCATTGATACTATGCGTTGGGTCCCAGACAACAATGCACTATTATTCACGGGCAATGAAGCTGCGTTGGATAAGATCAAAGGGATGCTCAATTCCATTGATATTGCATCTCTTGCAGAAGAGACTGTAGCTGAGTCCAAAATTCCCAAGTCCTCATTCTACATTTATCGCCCTCTACATCTAGCCGCAGAAGCCATGGTAGAAGATGTCAAAGATCTCGCTCAAGACATGACCCGTTCAGGACTCGTCGATCCTGACCTCGTCTACGCCCTGGAAACGTGCAGACTTGTGGAGTCATCCAATTCGATACTCTTCACAGGTACAGGTCAAGCAATTGAAAAAGTCAAAGAAGTATTGAAAGACATCGATGTTCCAGGAGCTGTGCCAGTACCTGAAATTATCGAAGGAAAAGCTCCAGCAACATTTATTATTTATAGTCCGAAAAATGTCCCGGTCGATCAGTTAATGGAAGTTTTGCGCTCCGTTGCATCAGGCCTCACACGTTCAGAAACACTCAATCAAGGGATCATCACTTCCATCCATGGGATGAAACTGATCAAAGAATCCGACTCTCTTCTTTTCACTGGCGCTCCAGAAGTGCTAGCAAAGATCCAAGACCTCCTGCAGCAATTCGACCGCACGAATGTCTATGAAATTGAAGAAGGAAAGCAAATTCCAGCCATCTACGTGCTGTATTCGCCAAAATACCAGACCGGTCCCGAATTAATGGAAAGCCTTAAAGATTTTGAGCACAGCCTTCGAACTTCAGGAATTCAAGACAAAGCGCTATTCCTTGCCATCAACAACATGAAATGGATCGATAGGACATCTGCACTTTTAATCTCTGGAGATGCTCAAGCAGTACAAAAAGTGCAAGATCTGCTCGCGCGATTTGATACCCCAAGCGGCGACACTTCAGCTCAGCCGGCGGGTACAGGCATTGAATCAATTGAAAACACCAATTTCATGATTTACAAGCTGCAATATCATAAAGGACAAGAGATTGAAGTTGCGTTGAAAGATATTGCTAAAAGCTTAGCTAGTGCAGGTGGAAGTAATCAGGACCTCGTAAATGCAATTAATTCTCTCCAATGGATCAAGATCACTAATTCTTTGATCGCTTCTGGGCCCCAAGATATTTTGACCCGTTTACGGGAGTTGATCACAAACCTCGATGTCCCTTTGAGACAAGTGTTCATTGAAGTCCTCGTTATCCAGACCAACTTAACAAACAGTGAAAATATCGGCCTGCAGTGGGCTGGCCAAGTCCAATACTTGAGTAAATTGGCTGGAACAACCTCAAACTTGCCTGTCACTACAGGGGGTACGTCGATTCCACCTCCAGCCAGCATCGGTTGGCCTAACATGCAATCCGTCAGCGGGACACGCTTTCCTCAAGCTGCAGGACCTGGAAGCTCAGTGACAAGTGGTCCAGATATGCCTTTCCAAAATGGCTTTGACCTTGGCGTGATCGGAGATTTGATCTTTCATAAAGGAAAATCATTTGTCTCTTTGGCATCTTTCGTGAACGCTTTGGAATTAGATTCCAATTCGTCTGTTTTGCTCAATCCGAAAATCATCACACAAGACAATAATAACTCGACGATCTTCGTTGGACAGAATATACCGTTCCCTGCATCGACTGTAACAACAAATGCTTCTTTAACCCAGCAACAAACTGCAAACCTTGAATATCGGGATGTTGGTGTTAACTTAAGTATTACTCCTGTGATAGGAGTCGACAATGTTGTGACAATGGACGTCACCGTTGATATTAGCACCCAAGTTGCGAATACTGTAACTTCCACGAGCTTTGATATAGTTGGAGTGCAGACAGCCCATACCAACTTGAGTACAAGAGTCCACGTACCTGATAAGACATTTGTAGCACTAAGCGGCCTAATCAATGACACAAAAACACGATTTAAAACAGGACTCCCTTGCTTAGGCGGTCTACCTGTTATAGGGCTTGCCTTTTCACAGAACGCAAGGCAGGATGAGAGCGCTAACGTGATTATTTTCTTACGCCCCCATATCATTAATTCCATTGATACATATAGGCAGATTACCGAAAATCAAGAGCATCTTTTCAAAGATGAAGCGAAATATCCGATATTAAAAGAGGAATTTGATAGTGGATTGGATCTTGTCAAAATGCCGGAGGATGAGCCATAAGAGCATTCTCCTAATAACAATTTGTAGCCTATGGTTAGGATGCAACCGCCATACTGACGAACCCCTCAAGCCCCATCTTAATTACGCTGTTCAAGATCGTTACCTACAAGAGCTCCCATCTGCATTTACTCCTCTTTCACCTCATGAACGTGAGCTTGATTGGGGAAAAGAATACACCATAGCAATGGGCTTTGCCAAACAGCTCGATCTTTACCAGTCTATCACCGCCTTTAAACGGGCGCAATTCCTCATCCCAATCGATAACCCAGAACGGAAGCAAGAGATCGATTATGGAATCATTCTCTGCTATTACTTTGGAGGCAAATACCAAGAAGCCATCGGCACCTTTGAAAAAAGTCCCTTGCGCACCTTGCCATCTTCGTTTAAGGCCAAGCACGACCTCTTAGTAGTCATTTACGATTGCTATCTCAGCACTGAGCAGTTTCCTAAAGCGACCCAAACTCTGCATTATTTATATCAGGAGGATGCTCCTGCTGCAGAAAAGGCATACGAATCGACCTTGTTCAAGCAGGCGGACCTACCTTCGCTACACCAATTTTCCGATGCCAGGCCTGAAGACACCTCGATTAAAAATTTCTTGAGCCAATATGACGCGCAAAAAAAATCAGCGGGAACCGCCCGCTCTCTCAACGCCATATTTCCAGGGGCCGGCTATCTTTACCTTGGCCAAAAGCAGTCTGCGGCAACTGCGTTCCTCCTCAATAGCCTCTTTATCGCAGCCACAGTCCACTTCTTTCAACAGAAGCAATATGCTGCAGGGGCAATTTTTGCCAGTTTTGAAACGGGTTGGTATTTTGGAGGGATTGTGGGGGCAGGACTAGAGGCTAAATATTACAATGAGCGCCTCTATGAAGAACTCGCCACACCCGTAATGACCGAACATAGACTTTTCCCAACACTGATGTTGCGCTATTCCTTCTGACAATTATTAGACTTCTCGATTATAATTCCCTGTATGAGACTGTTCATCCTATCCATTTTTTGCCTTCTCTCTTTCTCCCTTCAGGCTGAAGTCGGATATAATATCCCCTGGGGAAAAGACTCCGATTTGCAGGCCACCCAAACGGCATCTGATTACACCCTCTCAACAGCTGGCAAAATCGCTGAACATGTCATCCTATTCCATCAAAACGTCCTATCAAAAGTAGACGGGCCCCGCAGTCATTTTCGACCAACTTCATCGCGGTACATGTTGCTGGCGATACGCAAGCATGGTTTTTTGAAAGGATTTGTATTAGGTTGTGATCGATTGATGCGAGAAAACGATGACCCTTGGGTCTATCGTACGATTGAGATTGATGGGAAGCGGTACAAGTATAATCCAACTCCTGCTAAATAAAGCCTATCGCAAAGAGACACTAGCCGCCAAAAATAAAATTGAAACTAATGCCATCGGCAAATATCTTCTTGTGCAGGAAATTCCTCAAACTTCTTTGGGAACGGAAATGCAAAAGCAAATGTATTCTGTGCTCATTCTCATTTTCACTATGTTCAACACTTGTTATTGTTCATCTGAAGCTACTCAAATTCGATCATATGATCTTCAAGATAGACCAAGTGTTGCATCTGGAAACCCATTGAAAGGAATTAGTAAATTCAATTTCTTTACTGGATTTCCTGCTCCAAATCCAAAAACTGCCAATAAGATCAGTGCTCTTATCGAAACAGAATTAAAACAATTTGGACAAGTTCAAAGACCTGAAATGCTAGTAAAAACTGATCAAGGTGATGTTATAGATTAAGCAGTTTTGCTGGAGAAGTCGCCTTAATATATCAAATTCAACCCGTAACGACTTTAAATAGCAAAAATCTAGAATTTGTCAGGGCGACCTTAAATGTTTCAACTCCTGTTACTGTTCAAAAAACACAAACAGAATGTGAATCTTACATTTGGTCAAGCAATTGTTTTCTAAGTGGGAATTTAGAAACGGATTTGGAAAATCTTATCTTGCAGTCTTTGCAATTTCTTTTGAAAAAATTCGACGTCGACTACAAAATTGCAAATACGGAAAATCCTTCATTCAATTTTTATCCTCCTGATCAAAAAAAAACATATAGCTATTAGACTACGGATAGATGTGTACACCCTGCCCGCCAAAATAAGATCAATTTGGGGGTGGGTGCGGTGGTTTGTCAACGCGCTCGAGTTTAGACAATTTAACGACCTAATTTTTTCATCTTTTGCGCGAAGCGCCTGGAGTGCGTGCGCTCTGCGCCGCCCTAAATTTATTTAGGAAAATAAGGGCGGTGCGAAGCACGCGCACTCCAAGGGCGCTTCGCGCAATAAGAGAGAATTTATTATGTACATCCTGAAAATGTCCAAGGTCGAGAGCGATGAACAAATCACCGCACTCCATACTGGCTATTAATTAAAATATGAAGGGTCTAGATCTGCTTCGAGAGCTTCCATGACTTCATCTTCCGCTTCTTCGCTGACTGTGAACGCTTGTGGTTCTGGGTCTGGCTGTGCAGCAGAATTTCTTTCCGCAATTTCCTTACGTCCTCTGAGCGTGAACAAGAGAGGCACGCCTGAAAATCCGTAATGCTCGCGGAATTGGTTGATCATGTACTTTTTATACGTCTCTTCCATCAGATCAGGAATATTGACGAACAAGACAAAGTGTGGCGGCTCGATCCCCACTTGGGCCATATAAAAGATCCTAAGGCGTCTACCTTGAATCATTGGCGGATGGTATTTCTGCAGCACTCTCTCGATAAATTTGTTCAATTGGCCGGTTGTGATACGCGTTTTAACTGCTGCGAAGACTTGTTCAACTTGGGCAAAAAGGTCTTGGACATTTCGTCCTGTCTTGGCAGAAATGAAAAGGGTTGGGCAATGGGCCAGAAAGGGAACTTGCTCTTTCACAGACTTTAGGCAGTGTTCCATACGGTACCCTTTGACTAGGTCCCATTTATTGAACAACAGAATGCATCCTTTGCCCATTTCTTCGATCGTATTGGCAATCTTCTTATCTTGTACGGTCAGTCCTCTTTCAGCATCGAGAATGAGCAAGCAGACATCGCTGCGCTCAATCGCTTGCTCCGTACGGATCGCGGCGAACTTGTCCACAGCTTCATGTTCTTTGTTCTTACGACGAATTCCCGCTGTGTCGACGAGGGTCCATGTCGAGCCGTTCATCTCGATCCGCGCATCGACGCTATCTCTTGTTGTGCCAGCAATAGTACTTACGACGCAGCGATCTTCTCCAAGAATGTGATTGAGCAATGTCGACTTGCCGACATTAGGGCGTCCGACAATCGCCACACGTGGGCCCAGTGTTTCGGAAGGTGCTTCTTCAGGGAATACGGCCCCTTCTAATGCAGCTTCAAGTAACTCAGCGATGTTGTATCCATGTAATGCAGAGACTGGGATAATTTTCTTAATGCCGAGCTTGTGGAAGACGTGGATAAGGTGTTGGCTTTCAAATGAATCGATCTTATTTACAGCTAAGCAGACAGGCTTGCCAGTACGCAAAAGGATACGAGAAACAATCTCATCGAGCTGGGTCTCGCCGATTTGTCCGTCGACCACCATGATGATAGCATCTGCTTCTTCGATAGCGATCTCTGCTTGCCTTCGCATCTCTTCCTGAAAGGAATGTTCCGCCTTAGGATCAATTCCCCCGGTATCCACGAGCTGGATCGGCTTACCAAAGAAATCTGCCATCGCATAAATACGGTCGCGAGTAATCCCTTCGGCCTCATCGACAATCGAGATCCGTTTGTTACAGATCCGGTTGAAC
>JBGAFY010000281.1:0-11032 GCA_044226975.1 Rhabdochlamydiaceae bacterium | reverse complement strand
GACCCATGTTGAAGTGCCACCGTCAACTTTCAAGCATGACATTCATTCAACGAAATTGTCTATTTTCTTCTTGGGTGGAAATAGTACCTTCAAAATTGGGATTCTTCTACCTAATTATTTTGGATCATGTGTAGAGAAGGAACTCAGAATATATTTGGGTTTGTGAAAGGATTCTCCAAGTTTTAACCAGGGTTTATTTAAAAATAATGAATTTATACCCGTTTGGGTATTTTGATTACGAGGCGCTCGACAGTCCCTCCTCTTGCTAGAGCCGACGCGTCCTCGCGAGGTGGTATTTTCTTCACCTGATCCCAGTGAACTCTTCTCAGACCAATGACGTCTTGAATAATCATTGTCTTATAGTCACCTAGTTCGACGATGGGAAAGGGACCAACATATTTTGGATCCAATTTGTTTGGATTTAACGTTTTCAGCATAACAAGGTCGTTGACCTTGAAAGGACAAGTACTTGGATCTGAATTTTCCCGTCGTACGAGGGAAAAATCCCGAAATATTTTGAATGCGCAATCTTTTCCCGATTTCGACCACAAAGGAAATTCAATTCCACTCAAATGAATGTTGGGTGAGCGACCATACAATAGCTCAAACGGCGATCTTCCGATAGCTTGTATAATTGAAATCCGATGCGCATAAACAGCGGCTGGCAAGACGACGTCCCATTCGCTTCCGCTATCATGCAGTAATGCCTTAAGCTTGCTGACCAAGGTTTGGTTTGCTCTCTCAACGAGACCATTGCTTTCTGGGTGGTACGGAATTGAAGTTCCATGTTGAAATGCATTCAACCTAGTTAGCTGTTCAATTACCTTATTCACGAACTCTGTTCCCTTATCCGAATAGAGTAATTGTGGTACACCGTGTCTAGTCAAAACTTCCTTGTATAGAGTCCAAGCAATTGTTGTGGCACTCTTATTTGGAATGGCCGTAGCTTCAATCCATCTTGTCAGATTATCAATCGCAACAAAGATAAATCTATTCCCACTTTCGGTTTCCGGTAAAGGTCCAATCAAATCCATGCTCAATCGTTGGAAAGGATATTGAATTTCTGGATTAATATGTGGGTATTTTGCTCTGGTCGTGCTCCTTCTCTTCGTTGACCATCGTTGTCTGACGTGGGGATTGCGACTCAGAGCATCAGCATTCGTGTTTTCCAGTCCCTTCTTATGTTCGATATTAAAATCGAACTCTTGGAAGTTCGAGGATCACTTTCTGAACTTCGGTTTGGTGCTTCTGCTTGTTCTTCAACCAGACCACAGCAGAATTATCGGTTTGCAAAATGAACTTCCTTCCCAAAACATAAGGGCAGAAATTCTTCAAGTGCCCAGATAATTGCCTAAGCACTCGCTTTTCATTGCTAGAATAGTTTCTCTCGTGTTTGTTCAGAGTACACGACTTTTGAATGCGATTGGTTTCTCGATTCACATCTATATTTTGAGCAAGGACGGCTCTAAAGCATCTGAAGCATCCGTTTGTACAACAAATATTCCATTTTTGTAGTTGGGTGCGCGTGCCCCTTTAACCTTCGATAACAGGCTCTTTTAATTTTTCAAGAGCTTCTTGCTGCTCTCCTCTCCACTCAAATGGAACATTCTTTCTTGTCAGTAGAGAGAGTGGTTCAGTGATCTTTGCAAAATCCTTGATAAATCTTCTATAGTAATTTGCTAGACCTAAAAAAGATCTTACCTGCTTCAAATCACTTGGTTTTGGAAATTCTGTTAAAGCCTTAGTCAGATCTTTTTTAGGTCTAGCAAATTACTATAGAAGATTTATCAAGGATTTTGCAAAGATCACTGAACCACTCTCTCTACTGACAAGAAAGAATGTTCCATTTGAGTGGAGAGGAGAGCAACAAGAAAGCGAAAAATTAAAGAGCCTGTTAGTATAGTGTTATCAGCACCAACTACAAAAAATGGAATATTTGTTGTACAAACGGATGCTTCAGATGTTGCTTTAGGAGCTGTCCTTGCTCAAAATATAGATGGAATCGAGAAACCAATCGCATTCAAAAGTCGCACTCTGAACAAACGTGAGAAACTATTCTAGCAATGAAAAGGAGTGCTTAGCAATTATCTGAGCACTTGAAGAATTTCGCCCTTATGTTTTGGGAAGGAAGTTCATTTTGCAAACCGATAATTCTGCTGTGGTCTGGTTGAAGAACAAGGAAGCACCAAACCGGAAGTTCAGAAAGTGGATCCTCGAACTCCAAGAGTTCGATTTTAATATCGAACATAAGAAGGGACTGGAAAACACGAATGCTGATGCTCTGAGTCGCAATCCCCACGTCATGACAACGATGGTCAGCGAAGAGAAGAGCTGACAGCAGGCCAGCGAGTGAGAATTATCCGGGAAGTGCATGAGATTGCTGGTCATTCAGGAATTAGCGCAACGTTGGAACTGTTACATGCGATGCACATGGCCAAAAATGGAGGAAGAAGAAATTAAAGAATTTATTGAGCGGTGTACAGTATGTAACGCGTATAAAAAAGGTCAGAGCAAAATACCCCACATATTAATCAGGGCAATATCCTTTCAACGATTGAGCATGGATTTGATTGGACCTTTACCGGAAACTTCTTGAGGTAAGAATAGATTTGTCTTTGTTGCGATTGATAATCTGACAAGATGGATTGAAGCTACGGCCATTCTAATAAAATTGCCACAACAATTGCTTGGACTCTATACAAGGAAGTTTGACTAGACACGGTGTACCACAATTACTCTATTCGGATAAGGGAACAGAGTTCGTGAATAAGGTAATTGAACAGCTAACTAGGTTGAATGCATTTCAACATGGAACTTCAATTCCTTGCCACCCAGAAAGCAATGGTCTCGTTGAGAGAGCAAACCAAACGGTCAGCAACCCAAGAGCATTACTGCATGATAGCGGAAGCGAATGGGACGTCGTCTTGCCAGCCGCTGTTTATGCGCATCGGATTTCAATTATACAAGCTATCGGAAGATCGCCGTTTGAGCTATTGTATGGTCGCTCGCAACATTCATTTGAGTGGAATTAGATTTCCTTTGTGGTCGAAATCGGGAAAAGATTGCGCATTCAAAATATTTCAGGATTTTCCCTCGTACGACAGGAAAAATTCAGATCCAAGTACTTGTCCTTTCAGATCAACGACCTTGTTATGCCGAAAACGTTAAATCCAAACAAATTGGATCCAAAATATGTTGGTCCCTTTCCCATCGTCGAACTAGGTGACTATAAGACAATGATTATTCAAGACGTCATTGGTCTGAGAAGAGTTCACTGGGATCGAAGAAAATACCACCTCGCGAGGACGCGTCGGCTCTAGCAAGAGGGAGGGACTGTCAGTAATCAAAATACCCAAACGGGTATAAATTCATTATTTTTAAATAAACCCTGGTTAAAACTTGGAGAATCCTTTACATCAGGCCATTATAAAAATCTTTGATTGTACAATTTAAATAATAAGTATGCTCACTGCATTCTGTTCTTCTTTCATTCACGTTCTATTCGGTTCCTACTGTATGTAGATACTTTGATAAGGAATCTTTACTTAACAAAGCAAGAAGGTGCGGCAAGAGTCTGGGAAGTGTGGTTTATCCACACTCCCAAGCAGCTCGTCTATATATTAAGCCATTTTGTGCACCTTCGTTCGTTCAGAAATGCCCTGGTTCCCATAAATAGTAATACCCCCCTGCTTTTTCGTAAAATCCTTCATGAACGATGACGCTCCTCTTTTAAAAACTTCGATATGAGACAAAAAATCTTTATTTTAATTAGCCTAAAACTACTGCAAAGAGATCTTGGAGGTGTGGATGTATCGCAGCGTTGCAGCGTGCGAATGAAAGAACCGCGTTTTGCAAAATACAGAAGGGGTTAGTTTTGCCGCATGTGCGTGCGAAAGAAAAAATCGAGAGAGATCTGAGCTATGCAGCGTGCGATTGAGAGATATGGGCTTTTCAGCGTGCGAAAGAAAGAAAAAAGCTTCAAAGTAAGAAGCGTGGATGAAAAAAAGAATAAAGGCATTGAGCTGAGTTATTTAATAAAGGAATCTTTACTTAAAATAGCAAAAAAGCACTCCAAGAGATCTGGGAAGTGTGCATTTATCAGAGGCCGTTTAAAGACTTAAATATGAGGAAAAGCAGAGATTTTTGTTTGAAGCTTGCCCGTGAAGAAAGTAAGGAGCTTAAAAAGTCTGAGTGCGATCAAATTTTGCAGCGTACAAAAAAAAAGTGAAGACAAAAGAGCTACAAGAATACTGTAAGCTTTTATAAATAGCTTTCCCCAATGAGTCTGAACACAGAACCAAAAGCTTTGCAACGTGTGAAAGACAGAAATGAATCTTGCAGCGTGCGAGAGACAGAAAAGGGCACGGCGTGCGAATGTGAACGCAAAATACAGAAGGGTTAGTTTTGCAGCGTGTGCGTGCGAAAGACAAATTGAGAGAAATCAGCCTTGAAATTGAAGGATAGAAGCGAGCTTTGCGGCGTCATTAACCAGAACAGAAATGAACCGTCAGCGTGCAGCAATGGCACGTGATAAATATAGAATTGTTTGTTTTTGCAGCGTGTGAATGCGAAAGACAAAACTGAAGAAATCAGCCTTGAAATTTGAAGGACAGAAGCGAGCTTTTGCAGCGTGTGATTGAAAGATATGGGCTTTCCAAGTGCATTGAGCTTAGTCATTTTGATAACGAAATCTTTGCCAATAAAGCAGAAAGCACTGTGAGATTGGGAAGTGTGGTTATCCACACTCTCAGGAAGCTCGTAAAGAAATAAGATTTTATGTAAATATGAAATCGAATTTATTTTAAATTGCCTATGCAAGAATGAAATAAGCAACAACTCCAATTATCGCAAGAGCAACGATAACACTAACAACGATAACGGCAATACGTCAATTTGTTCTGTTCTTTTTCAGTTTTTCTTCATCTTTATCCGCTTTAGATTTCTTTTTGGATTCCATCATACTGCTTGGACTTTCCTTTGAGTCTTTAGTTCCTTTTGAAGTGCTTTCTGTCTTTTTATCAGAATCGGTAGTAAAAGTTACTTTAGGAGGAACATAAGTTGTAGATTCAACAGGTTTTGAAGGAGTAGTTGTAGATGGAACAGGTTTTGAAGCAGCTGTAAAGGAGTACGAGTTTAGATTCTGATGGATTAGGAGCAGAAGGTTTAGATGTTGGTTAGAGCAGGAGGTTTAGATGGATTACGTGCAGCAGAATCGTCGTTTTCCTTTTTTATTATTGGGATAGAACCATTAACCTTTTTAATTTCGCTAACAATTTGAGAAAATTGATCTTTTAATGACTTGAAAGTTGCTGGATAGGTTTCAATTGCCTTTTCAACAAGCTCCGTCTCTTTTGAAGTCCTTCCATAAAACTAATAAGTAGTAGAAAAATTCCACTTCAGATTTCGGTAGTTCTTTCCGTATAACATCCTTAGCAAGATTCTTTACTGAAGTCCAAAATGAATCTTCCTTTTTATCTTCAATTTTTCTGTAAGACAAAAGCTCTTTCTTGACATTTTGGTTCAAAAATTCTTTAAATTTTTCTTCTCCTTTATAATACTCATAAACAGCACATATAAACTTTAAAATGCCAAATTTTCCATCACTAGTGGCCTCTTTGACCAAATTATTTTTTCTTCAGTAACATCAGCACCCAATAATATAAATATTTTAACGCAGATTGTATTTTTCCTTTTGCTAGCTTTAATACTTATTCTAAACCAAAGATCTTTCCATTATCACGTTGATGAACATAATTGACGTTAATTTAGGTACCTTAAGGAAATGAGAAAGAATGTCAAGATCAGACTGTAAGTCGATCAAGTTGAACTCGTTAGCTTTTACTCGTTTTAAAACATTCAGACTTTCAATCAACAAAAATAAGAGGGCATGGTAATCTTTTGGATTTTCTTAATGTATTCATCAACCATCTCAGGTTTAAAGGTTTAGTGTTTATAATGTCTCTCTTTCTAAGAGACAAAGTCTTCTTTTCAGATGTTCCAGTATTCTCATTTATATTGTCAGATGCAAAAACAAAGGTAGATGCAAAGAGGAAAAGGGCACACAGGTAATAATTCATTTTTGACCGTGGTAACATTCACTCGTGCTCTAATACCATGGCAAGCTACCAATCAAAATGAAGAAAAGTTGTCCATATGGACCAATAGAATATACAACCAATAAAGATTCTTTCATAATTTATTTAAAGAAATTTTTATAAAGAACGTTGAAGTATTAAGCCGACAGCCACTAAACCAGTACGATTAAAGGAACTTTAAATGTGTCAAACCTAGATTCCTTTTTAAGATTTTTATCTTTTTTTGATTTATTTAATTTTTTGGCCTTTTCTTTTGCTGGTGCTTTTTGATTTCTTGACTTTAGCTTCAATATTGTTGTTGGAGGACGGCTGCGGCTGAGAGGAAGTAGACTCTGCTAGATCTGAAGATTTAGTTTCGTTATATTGATCTGATTGTTGAGGTGCAATAACACTTGAATCAGGTGAATCATGTAAAGATTCAACCTTTTTTGATTGTTGAGGATTAGCAACTTTGGGTTTACTGGGTTTACTATTTTTTTAGATTTCAGATCTGTATCTTTGTTTGATTTATTAACTTCTTTATTTTTATCCGATTTTTTCACTGGAGACTTTATGGGGACCTTGAAGGGTTTTTTCTACTACTTTCTCTCCCTTATCAGTAGATTTAAAAGGATAGGAAGATATGATTTACTCCTTCTTTAAACTTTTCAAATTTTGAAAGTTGCTTTGGCTTTTCTCGACTGATATATTTTTTGTGCATTTTCTCGAAATCAATTTCACGAAAGACTTGTAATAGTCAATTTGAGACTTTATATTTTTAATTTGTGCTCTAATTGATTCGATTCTTTTTTCATACTCTTGTGAATATTTTTGTAATACGAATCCTCAATATCTGTTTCAAAAGTGATAAAATTACTGATCTGATAAAAAGACCTTTATGAACTTCTTTGACTTCGACTTTTGAAACTTCTAACGAGCTCCGTACAATTTTTAAAATATTCCAATAACAGTTGCTTTAATTCTTCACCAGAATGAGTGTCCATGTAGTAGATGCACATAAATTCAAAAATATCTAAATTGAATCTAGGTGAAATGGCGTTTCTAAAAATATAATGCGGGTTCACGGTCCCAAAATTTTAGACCAAGTACTATAAGAATTTTAACCAAGTTAACGTGTCTTTTAGAGAAAGCCATGGAAATCAAAGTTCCTTGGTAAGGTTCATGCGCGACAAATCGAAAAGAATCATAATATCCATGGTTTACGTTAAATTTTAAATTTGGGTATTGTAGGAAGGGAGCCAGAGCTTCAAAATCATATTTAAAATCTTCTGTTTCATTTATAGAAAAGAACTTTCCTTTAGGATCATCGACATCGAAGTTTCCTTCTCTTATCATCAAAAATAAAAAGTCATGACAATTATAATTAGCATGTTTTTGGTTCTTGTGTCTTGAACTGTTGATCAATAAACTCATAGATCATAGCAATATCTCTAGGACCAGGACCATACAAAATATCTCTTTTACGAATCTCTTCACCATTATTTACTGCAGTTGAACAAGTTGCTACGAGGACAAGTGAAAAGAGTTACATTCATGCTTGTTTGCCGGGGTACCTATTAATAATTAATAGAAAAGCATGTGTCCAATTTTTTTCCAATATTTCCAAAAGAAAGGCGACAAACATAAATTCATTCAGGCGCCCAATTTAAAAAATGTTGGTACTCTTTTGGTTACACAATGTAATTTCAATGGTGACTATTCCACTTTACAAGAAAACCAAAGATTCTGTAGGTGGACTGATTCGTAATCGAGTTTCCCGCAACCTTCTCAAGAAGTATAAGCTCTTAGAGTCGCTCAAATTTCGAAAATCTTGATGAATATGACTCTTGGAAATGAAGGAGACATGGCTTATTACGGAAGAATTGGGATTGGATCACCACCTCAACCGTTCAATGTCAATTTCGACACTGGGTCTTCTGATTTGTGGGTACCATCGAAGGATTGTTCGTCGAGTGGATGTCAAAATGGAGCCAAATTTGATTCTTCAAAGTCTTCAACTTTGTCTCGACAGGCTCTCAATTTAGCATTCAGTATGGAATGGGTTCTTGCAAAGGAATCGTTGGAAAAGACAACATCAGACTCGGGTCCTTGATAATGAGATCGTTTGACATTTGGACTCACCACATTCATTCCTGATTCCACATTTGATAATCAAGAATTTCAAGAAATGGGACTTGCATTCGCTCCTTTAGCCTCTATCAACAAGAATACAGGTGTTTTGGAAGAATTCAAAGAAACATAAAACCAAGTCTCCTCTCCTTTTACCTCACGACATTGGAAGAGACAGTCAAGTTGTGATTGGTGGAATTGATTATTCGAAAATGCAGTCTAAAATTTGTTAGTTCACCTCTGACAACTGCAGTTTATTGGAGTGTCCTTTTTAATAGTGTGAAAGTTGGTCAAAATGTAATTCAAAGGAGGTCAGAGAGCTATCATGGACACTGGAACATCATTTATTGTCGGTCCTTCGGATGCTGTTAATCAAATTAACAACCTTATCAATGCTCGTTATGTCCAGTCTCAAAGTATTTGGATGGTCGATTGCAATTCTATCTCAGAAGCCTTCCACATCATTAAGATTGGACTTGGAAATTTATTACTTTTCAATGAGACCTCAGGACTATATCTGATTTGGATCAAACACTTGTGTCTCTTCTTTCACAGCAATGGACCTTCAAAATGACGAAGGACTGGACACCTGGATTATTGGTAACATTTTCATGCGCCTCTACACCTACACCATCTTTGACATTGATAATAAAGAATGGGACTTCAACTCTCCAAATAATTGCAATAAAAATTTATTATTCTTCGGTCGAGTTTCCAGATTTCTGCGCGTGCCTTTCTTGAAGGCATGACAGCTTCGACCTGCTCAATACCTAAACCCAGAAATGTAAATTAGTATAAGCCCCATCAGAGAACAGCCTCGGAGATTCCTAGACTTGCTTTCAAATATTGGAATTATGGCCTTTGCTCGAATATTCTGCTGAAGTCATTAGTAAAGCTTGGTTATAAAAAAATTAGTATAAGCGTTCTTAACATCCAGTCCTTATATTTATTCCTTTTACTGTAACTTATTTGTAATTAAAAACTAAATACTGTACATAAATAGATCTTCAGCGCGAGCTATCTTATATTTAATATAAATCCAATCTGCATCTTCAATCACAAATTGATCTCTTCGTTGGTGTTCACAACAACTTTGATGAAATTGGTGATGTTCCAGCCAGATACATAGTATTTCGATTTTTTACAAGACCTTTTTATCTCTTTGGCAATTGAAAAACGAAGGCTGGTATTAAGTCCGAAATGCCAAATGAATAAATTTTTAAATTGCTTTTTTTCTCTTTCGGATCCGTAAACCAGAGTTTTAAGTTACAAGTCAAATTTTTTGAGAGAACTATGACGAATTTGGATGTTCATTTTTGGTTAATAAATTTTTTATTTAAAACTATGAATTTGGATCATGTGTAGAGAAGGAACCATCAAAATTTTTATGTTTCCCTTCTCTGCACATGATCCATGGCACTGTAATTATCAACACAGATTGATAGGTTAGCTGTAGAACTGATCGATCGGAAACACTTGAAATACTGTATAATTTTTCAGCCGTCTAATATCAAATTGAAAATCGCAATGATTCCCCAAATATTGATTGATATTTAGTAGATTTAAGAATATTTTTCTTTATAATCAAATGTGGAAACTGAAGATTCTTCAAAAGTATTTTACGCACAAAACAATACTATCTTGGTCAAGAAAATTGCAGAAAATTTGCCTAGGAAGAATATGCGAGATTTGAGGAAACAATAATTGCAGGATTAGATTCTGTGCCTAATTTATAATAATCTATTGCAGAAAACAAGAACGTTACAGCTGGACAAAAAATGTACCGACCTCCTTGGTATTCCATGGCGTCACCTTCATCTTAACTGGATATTTTAAATAAATGTAAGGATAACCGGAGATACTGAGCACATTTTTAAAGAGGAAATCTACCGTGTGTTTTATCTTTCTGTTGCTTCCATCGATAAAAATTAAATTCTATTAGAAATTATACCATGTCAGGTTTAATTTTTTAATTGGATGTTTTTCAATGAATATAAAAAATAGGTGTATTATGTAGATACATATGAAATCAGTATTTTTGGTGGAATAAACAGATGCTATAAAGAGTTCCTCGACGAATCACAATATTTTTAAGGCTCATATTTTGATCCTTATTGTCCTCAAAGAAACCGGCCTGATTACAGGCAACAAGAAAAATTGAAATTTTAATTTCCGTTTTAAATCTTTTGAATTTTGTTTTTTAAAGAAATTTTCAACAACTATTTATTTCAAGGCAATAAACATTCTTAGACTCTAAAATATCATCAATATTTTCATTCAAAAAAACCTCTTTATCATTTTTAAAACAGATTGGATAAGTATTCCTGCATTCTTAAATGTTTAGAACTTGGTCGATTAGAAAAACTTGGAATATAGGTATGTAATCTTTTCATTCCTTCAAATATCAAATCGAAAATCGCAATTATTCCTACGAAATATTGATGGGAGCGTTAAATGTAGATATGGAACATTTTTCTCTTGCTTCGTCAAATGTAGAAGCTGAAGACTTCAGAAATCATTTGATCAGAAAACAATCTATCGCAGTCAAGAATAACACCATCTTTTTCCAGTCTCTAGAGAAGCTTGGTTTCCCAGTACCGCTTGATTGGATTAAAGAAAAGCAAGGCGAAAATACTTGTCCTTCTTCATAAGTTTTTTCCTTTTAATAACTCGGGTTCCTTTGTCCGGTTGAATTTCTCTCTATCCAAAAGGTTTAAATATGTATTCATTTGAATGAGAACTGACTAATATTGCAGGATTAGATTCTGTGCCCCATTCCTTACGAACTAATACAGAATTCAAGAACGATGCATCTGTACAGAAGATGT
>JBGAFY010000024.1:0-13708 GCA_044226975.1 Rhabdochlamydiaceae bacterium | reverse complement strand
CGCCAAGCGTTGAACTTCGTCGAATACACATTAAAGACTAATTTTTATCGCAACTCGAAAACGGGACTCTGTTTCCGTTTAGATCCTGAATACATGGAACACTTACCATACGAATGGAAAGAAAAATTTCCAGAGGTGCCTTTCGCCATCTTTTTCATGAAAGGGATGAACTACATCGGGTTTCATATCCGCTTCAAGGATCTCTCTCGAGGGGGTTTAAGAACTGTGATCCCTCCGACAAAAGAAAAGGCCGTCGAAGAGATCAACAATGTTTTTACTGAATGTTACAACCTTGCCTACACCCAGCAGAAAAAAAACAAAGATATCCCAGAAGGTGGTTCAAAAGGGGTCATCTTTCTCGATATGAATGAATCGATTGTTGGCGAAGAGATGATCTATCGCAGAGAATTAGAAGATGCTGGGCTAGATGATCAAGAGATCGCACAGCGACTTCAAACTTTCCGCAGCGATTTACGCACACAATTTTTATATCAAGCACAGCGTTCTTATATTGAGAACTTCTTAAGCTTGATCAACTGCGAGCCTGACGGCACCTTGCGCGCGAAACACATCGTGGATTACTGGAAAAAACCGGAATATATTTATTTAGGCCCAGATGAGAATATGCAGAATCAGATGATCATCTGGATCTCAAATTATAGTAAACATCATGGATATAAGCCCGGCGGCTCATTTATCTCCAGCAAACCCGGAGCTGGAATCAACCATAAAGAATTTGGCGTCACGTCCCTAGGTGTCAATGTTTATATGGAAGAAACGTTAAAGTTCCTGGGTATCGATCCCACTACAACACCCTTCACGATAAAAATGTCTGGCGGACCAGATGGCGACGTCGCAGGCAATGAAATGCTCAACCTCTATCGTTTTTATCCGAAAACGGCAAAGTTGCTCGCAATCACAGACGTGTCCGGAACGATTTTCGATCCAGAAGGGCTCGATCTAAATGAAGTCGCACAACTGTTCCACGATGTCAAACCGATCCGTTTCTATCCTCCGCATAAACTCAATGATGGCGGGTTTCTCCTCGATTTACGCACCAAGCGGGAACAAACAGCATACGCACAGCAAACTATGTGCTGGAGAAAACGCGGCGGAGCGTTGATTGAAGATTGGCTGAGCGGTAACGAGATGAATGCCCTCTTTCGGAGCAATGTGCATCAGACCAAAGCGGAGATGTTTGTTCCTGGTGGCGGACGCCCTCGAACGTTGGGAGATAACAACTGGAAAGATTTTCTCGATGAAACAGGCAAACCTACCTCTAAAGCGATAGTCGAAGGGGCCAATCTTTACTTAACACCTCATGCGCGGCGGTCATTAGAAAAGCTCGGCGTGCTGATCATTAAGGACTCTTCAGCCAACAAGGGCGGTGTCATTTGCTCTTCGTATGAAATACTGTGCGGCCTCGTGCTCTCTGAAGAAGAGTTCATCAAAGAAAAGCCCATATTAATGCCAGAGATCTTGGGCATTATCGAGGCACGTGCGCGTGCTGAAGCGCAACTTCTTTTAAGGACGTATGCCGAAACGGGGGCATTTTTGACCGATATTTCTGATTGGATCTCAGAAAAGATCAACACTTTCACCTATCAACTGCTCGATCATTTCGTCCCTCTCACATTATCTAATGACCCTCAAGACCCTTTGATCCGTTGCCTTCTGAACTATTGCCCTCCTCTTCTGCGTAACAAATACCAGAAACGGGTGCTTGCTGAGATCCCAGATATCCATAAAAAGGCTATCATCGCCTGCCATGTCGCCTCACGGCTAGTCTACAATCGAGGGCTTAACTGGTCGCCTACAATTGTGGAAATACTTCCCTTGATTGCTTCAGATCCATCAATCGTAGGAAGTTGATTATAAGCAATTTAAGCAATGCATTCAGCAATCTTTGATGTAGAGTGCTAATTTTCCTTGCCTAAGAAAATTTGCATTTGATAGAATCTAAGATTATGAAGAATGCACCATTCAAAGCGATGACCCCCAGAAAGCCTGCTAAAGACCAACGTGAGAAGCTGGTCTTAATCGGCCTTGTCGACCTCTATTTGCAATCTGGCAAACCAGTAGGATCTAACACGCTGAGAGAGAATGGATTTGAACACCTCAGTTCAGCTACGATCCGCAACTACTTTGCTACGCTTGAGGAAGGCGGGTATCTTTCTCAGCAACACTCTTCCGGCGGTCGCATTCCCACCCACCTAGCCTATAAGATCTACGCCCAGACATTTATCGATAAGCCTATTTTAGACGATAAAGGTCGGGATGACATTAACACCAAGCTCATCAAAGAAAAGCGGGACCTTAACACGAACTTAGGAGCGTACTTACAATACGCTGTGGAATGCGTCAGTGATTTTACCAGATGTGCAGCGTTCCTATCAGCGCCTCGCTTTGATCAGGACTTTGTGCTCGACGTTAAGCTAGTCGCGATCGATCAAAACAGATGTCTCTGTGTCCTCGTTACAGACTTTGGCCTTGTCCATACAGAAGTTCTGTATGCCGAGAAAAAATTAAGCAATTTCAGCTTGCGCCGTATTGAAGGCTATTTCCGTTGGAGAATGACCGGGCTTGAAAAACCTAACTTGTCAGAAGAAGAAGAACAGATTGCCTCACGTTTTTACAATGAGGTGATGTTGAGACACTTAGTAGGTTCTTCTCAAATACAAGATGAGCAGATCTATAAAACGGGGTTTTCCAAACTACTGAGCTATCCTGATTTTAATGAAGCGAGTGCTCTTGCTAGTGGAATTTCTCTATTCGAGAACCCTCAATCGCTTAACGCCCTCATTAAAGAATCGTATCGCCATGGCAAACTCTCATGCTGGATTGGAGATGATGTGTATGCGTTTACTTCTGCAGCATCTGCATGCTCTGTGATCTCAATCCCTTATAAGATTCACCAGTCGGTTGTAGGGACCCTCTCTATCCTGGGACCTAACCGCATCCCTTACCGTCGATTATTCGGGATTTTACAAACTGCCGCCGAAGCGATCGGAGAAAGTCTGACGCGCAGCGTCTTTAAATATAAGATATCCTTGCGGAAACCAAAGCAGCTCTCTTTAGAACATGATATCGCTGCACCCGCATTTCTCGATAGAAGCCCCCGACTTCTACTCGAAGACCAAACGATTTAACTGGGTACACAGGAATGATGACTGAAGAAAAAAAAGAACACGAAGAGGTCCCGTCAAATGACCTTCCAGCGGTTACTGACGCGGAAAAAATTCTAGAGCTCGAAAACGAGTTGAAAGAAGCGAAAGATAAATACGTCCGCTCTCTTGCTGAAATGGAAAACACACGTAAGCGGATGCTGAAAGAAAAACAAGATACGACGCGCTTCGTCATCGAAGATGTCATCGGCGAATTCCTCTCCCCGATCGATAATCTCGAAAACGCGCTGGCGTACACAGATAAGATGTCAGAAGAGACCCGCAATTGGGCACGAGGCTTCCAAATGATCTTAGATCAGTTCAAAGAAGTCTTAAGCAGCCACGGCGTCACTTCCTTCACTTCTAAAGGGACACATTTTGATCCTCACCGTCATGAGGCGGTAGAGACAGAAGAAACAGATACCGTGCCAGAAGGCACCATTCTCAAAGAGTTTGTACGCGGATACAAAAGCGGCGATCGCACTATTCGTCCGGCTCGCGTCCAGGTTGCAAAAAAACCTGCTGAGAATCAACCAAAAGATCAACAAAATAACAATAATTAAGGAGTTATAACTATGACTCAACAGAAAAAAAGTAAAATTATCGGTATCGACCTCGGTACAACCAACTCATGCGTCGCCATCATGGAAGGCGGAGTCCCTAAGGTGATTGCGAATGCTGAAGGAGCACGTACAACTCCTTCGGTCGTGGCATATAAAGGCAGCGAGCGCCTTGTCGGCGTCACAGCAAAACGCCAAGCTGTGACAAACCCAGAAAAAACAATCTTTTCTGCAAAGCGCTTTATCGGACGTAAGTATAAAGAAGTTCTCCACGAAACAAACATGGTCCCCTACAAAGTAGCGGAAAATCAAAACGGCGATGCCATGATCGAAATCGATGGCAAAATGCTGACTCCAGAAGAAGTGGGAGCTCAAGTCCTCATTAAAATGAAAGAGACAGCTGAAGCCTATCTCGGTGAGAAGATCACTGAGGCTGTGATCACAGTCCCTGCTTATTTTAACGATGCGCAACGACAGTCGACAAAAGATGCTGGCCGTATTGCTGGTCTTGACGTCAAAAGGATCATCCCTGAGCCAACTGCTGCGGCATTGGCATATGGCCTTGACAAACAACACGACAAAAAAATCGCAGTCTTCGACCTTGGCGGCGGTACTTTCGATATCTCTATCTTGGAAATTGGCGATGGGGTCTTTGAAGTATTATCGACAAATGGCGACACCCACTTAGGTGGTGATGATTTTGATAATGCGATCTTAAAATGGATGCTCGACGAGTTCCAAAAAGAAAACGGCATCGACCTCAGTAAAGATAAAATGGCCTTGCAACGTCTGCGCGATGCTGCTGAAAAAGCAAAGATCGAACTTTCAGGCGTACAGACCACTGAGATCAACCAACCGTTTATCACTATGGACGTCAGCGGGCCTAAACACTTAGCCTTAACACTCACTCGCGCCAAGCTGGAAAGCCTTGTGCACGATCTGATTGAAAGGACAAGCGAGCCGTGCCTTAAAGCGTTAAAAGATTCTGGTCTTTCTAAAGATAAAATTGATGAAGTGATCCTCGTTGGCGGTATGACCCGCATGCCAGCTGTCGAGCGTAAAGTGAAAGAGATCTTTGGAAGAGAGCCTCATAAAGGGGTGAACCCGGATGAAGTTGTCGCAATTGGTGCAGCGATCCAAGGGGCTGTCATGACAGGTGACGTCAAAGACGTCTTGCTCCTCGACGTGATCCCATTAACTCTTGGGATTGAAACACTGGGCGGCGTGTTAACTCCTCTCGTTGAGCGCAACACGACAATCCCAACACAGAAAAAACAAACTTTCTCTACTGCTGCAGATAACCAGCCTGCTGTAACGATTGTCGTCCTGCAAGGTGAGCGTAAAATGGCCAAAGATAATAAAGAAATCGGCCGTTTTGACTTGTCCGACATTCCTCCAGCACCTCGTGGAATGCCGCAGATTGAAGTTGCGTTTGACATTGATGCAGATGGAATTTTACATGTGTCTGCTAAAGATGTTCAGACTGGAAAACAACAAAAGATCCGCATCGAAGCGAAATCAGGTCTGACGGAGACGGAAATCAAGCGTATGTTGAAAGACGCTGAAGACCATGCTGATGAAGACCGCAAACGCAAAGAAGAGATCGAAGTGCGCAATGAAGGCGATTCTCTAGCATTCCGCGCTCAGAAATCTCTCAATGAGTACAAAGATAAAATGCCTGGCGATGTTGCTGATGCGATCCAAAGCCGCATTGACGCATTGAAAAAGGCAATTGAAAGCAATGACGTCTCTGCGATCAAGGCAGCGTCTGATGACCTCAACACCCATCTGCAAAAGATCGGTGAAGTGATGGCACAAGCAGCGCAAGCTCAAGGCGCAGCACCTCATGGTGCAGCTGGAGCAGGTCCTCAAGCAGGATCGAGCAAGCCTGACATCGAAGAGGCTGAAGTCGAAATCCTCGACGAAGAAAAGAAGTAATCCTCCCTGGGAAGGGCAGCTCATCTGAGCTGCCCTTTCTTTTTAGATGGTATTATACCATTTATCAGAAATAATATTCATAATTGCAGGTGGCTTTTGCCTGCGCGCCTGCGCCTTCACTCAGGCCGACTCATTGAGTCGGCCTCTCATTCCAGGCTTTGGTGCTCGGTAAAATCCACTGTGCACTTGTGAACATTATTTCTGATAAATAGTATTAGCCGGCTTCACTGATGATTTTACCATCAAGCTATGGGCTCTTCCCGACTTGAACCTATCCCAGTAAAATTTTTCGTCGATTTTCGGGTTCTTATACCGAACGTGACTCAAATCGGTAAAATGCAGAGATCTTGAGTAAAATAAAAAATTTATCTCAATCATTTTCGCACCATAAGAGTTTAGTTTTTAGTTTAATTCTACAAATAATTCATTTTAATTTTATACTAATATTATCCATGTTATAATTATCTACAAAAAAACTTATTTAATTAAATGAATATAATATCGCGTTTTTTCAATATTTTTAATTCTACAAAAGACCTGGAAAAGGATATTCAAAATCGCGTCACTACTATCCTCGCTACAGCGCATCAACTCAACCTCCCAAAAACAATTAATCCCCTATATGCCAATAAAGAACTCGAACGCTCAGTCTGGAGCGTTAACAAAGACATCAAAAAAATTGAAAGAAATGGCCGATTGACTCGTCATCAAAAAGTGAAATTGCACAAAGTGAAACGGGTACTACTAGCGCTTCAGCTGGGCGGAAAAATCACTGCAGAAATGCTCGAGCGCAATCCTGCATATGAGAAATTTATTTTAGATCAACGCTGGAACCACATCGCCCCACGGTATAACCATGTTCTTCCAGTTATTGCTGGAATTCCCGGAGTGATTTTAGACGGCAACACGATCGGGCTAGAATCTCTGGACCGATCCAAAAAGTACTCTATCACTCAAAAAGGTCTTGTCCAGCATACCCCCGCTCAATGGAAAACCTTGATTGCTCACGAGCAAGACGATCCTACCAAATGGGGTAATCAATACGCAGTGGAAGTTGTAACGTCTGTAAAGGATCCCCATGAGCATCATCCTCTTTTAGTCGGAGACCACTCATGGCTGCGATTGAAAACTCCTGAAGGGCTTATTTATTCTTGGGGCGTTTATGGGCCGGTATTCAAATTAAGAGACAACCTCAGAAGTATGTTTCGATTGATCGTCGGCGCGACAAATGAATGCCCTGACCGTTATGAAACTGTCAGTAAAAATGAAAATTTCTTCCATGAAACCTGTATTGGAATTTCTCAAGAAGAGTTCCAGGTGTTAATGTCTGAGATTAAAAAGCTCAATGAAAAGGGGATCCCCTATAGTTTATATTCAAAAAATTGTACGGGCCATGTAAAGCGTATCCTCAGCAAAATCGGCATCAAGATCAACCATCATTTCACACCTTACGAAGCATTGAGAAACAAATTTTTCTCGCAGAAGACAATCCAACTCGGCGAGCGCTTTATCCCTAAATTTGTGAGGAAAATTTTTGGCATATACGTCAACACTCTATTCGGGATCATGGTCTTCATCGGTCAGGGCTCAAAGTCCAGCTCAAAAGTAACAGAGATTTACGGTTCTGAATTTACTCCTGATATCCGTTCCATAAATGACATCTTTTTCGGCATTAAGGGAGAACATCCTTTAGCACTGCGCCAATGGCAAAAAGAGGTGGACTCTTGGCGTAAGGCTGAGATAGACAAAGTTCAGCAAAACAAACAAGCTTTGCTACAACAAAAGAGTCAGCTCGGAGCATTTGAGGAGGAAAAGCGGCAGTCCATCGACGTATCCATCAGCCAGCAGGATGCATCAATCAAACAACTCCAATTCAGCATACCAAAGCATGATAAAAGGTAATATTGGTACAATTCATCCGTATATCTTCAAAATGTCGATTTAAGGATCAAGAAAACGGCAAAGATTTGGATCCTGAAATCAGCAATTCATCGATTTGCAGATGTTTATAGTGGCCCCCAATGTCTAGACAAATTTCACCACTGCCCGTTTTTACTCATCAATTTTAAATTGAAAATATAGCTTAAAAAATAGTAGCCTTCCGTGAAATTAAATTTTTCATTATAGGAATGGTGCTTTGAGATATACTCGTGCTTTTTTTAATACTTTGCTCCTTTTAACGTGTTTCCCGCTACATCTCTATATGTACCCACTCAAGCTTCTACAATAACCTTCTGATACAAAACCATTCTTTGAGATAAGAGAATTGCAAGAATGGTCTCTAAATGATCCCCTTCTCTCTTATGACGATATTATTAATTTTATTGAGAAACTTGAAACTAGCAATCACTAGATGACAAGTATAGCGCAGAAGAGTTAGGAACCTATCCCGATAAAAGTTTCAGCTGATGAATTAGGATTTCCTGCCCACGAAATGGCTCAACTTAAGAAAGCTGAAATTTAGAAAGTGCTGTAGCCAATAATGTTGAGAATATTGCCAATAACCCAGCTATGCTCGAGTCTATTGCGAAACATAAGTACGCGCGAGATTTCTTAAAACCTTATGCAAAAAAGCCCATGCTAGAGGCAATAATTAGAGAATATATTCATGAAACAGGTATTCCGACCTTTCCAAAACCAATAGGAATTCCAGAAAATTTTCTGGTGATGATTACAGATAAAGGGGCAGGCATGGAATATGTTCATCCAACAAATACACATATTCAGTAAGAGTTATACCTGGAAAACCTCATAATCCATTTCCATATCAGCAAAAACTTTATGTAATTCAAAAAGTAGATGGAAAAGCTCTAGATAAAATTGGTAATCGCATCTCTCCTCATGCCCCAGAAGCTCATACCTCTGGAAGAATTTATTTATCGGGATAAATAAATATGTATATTAATAGAAAAGAAATATTAGAAGGGTTTCTTGACAACCTCTATCACGCATTTCTGATAAAGAATATCAGAGAATAATATGGATAGAAGGACGAGGTCCTGAATGCCATGATTTTGATATGAGCCGTCTGTGATTTCTTCGGAGACGGTGATCCCATTCTGGAAAACTACAAAGATTTCGGAATTACAGAAGCTCAGTACCAGCTGTTAAAGAAGAATTCCGAGATAAATTCAGAACCTTTGCTGATGAAAATGATTTTCCCCAGAGTTCTTAGACACTCCAGAATGGGCAAAAATAATGGAAATGGCCAAAAAGTATTGGAAGCCTTTAATTATCAGAAGAAGCAGTTCAAATAGAATTAATCAAACTAGACAGGCATTGTTGTGATCAAATTAAATAAAAAACATAACTATCTGTTTATATGATGAAAAAAATCAGAAAATTTCAATCAAAAATCTGTAAAATTAATAAAAGAAGACAAGTAATTTAAAAACGATAATTTATAACGAAGATACTGTTCTCAACTTTGGACATTTCAGGTTTTATATATAAATTTTCCTCTTTTTGCGCGAAGCGCCCTTGGAGTGCGCGTGCTTTGCACCGCCCTGGATTTATTTAGGAAAATTAGGGCTGCGCAAAGCGCAGCACTCCAAGGGCGCTTCGCGCAAAGATATTAAAGTAGAATTTTATCTTCAAATTGTTCTAATCGAGTTTAGTAAAGGCACTTGATGGGAAGCTGATAAAGACCCCAGACTTGATCCCCGTCTTTTTCTCTAATGCAGGAGCAATATCCACGATCATATCAGTAGAATTGTCATATCGGATCGGATTCTCGTTTTCATTCTTGTCATGTGATCTTATTAAAGTCTCAGCCATTTCATAGATCTCTTCGCTTTTGAAGAAAATTTTTTCTGTAAGTGTGTATACTTCTCCCTTCTTGTATTCCCCATAAAAGAAGATCGGAAAAGCGGAATGGATGACCAACCCATGTTCTTGCAGGTACACTTCTATCATAAACCCTTTGTCCGTCTGGCGTAGGGACCGATTTTTTTGTATCATGACGACTTTTGCAGTATGGATGAGTTCTAGCAGCTCAGCTTGCGTTTTAATGGATTCGGGATAAAAACTTGAGAATTTAGGCTCTTTCCCCTCAGCTTTTATGATCTCAGCGCAGAATATACCATTTGCTGGGTTGACAAGTACATTTGCCAATGACTTCTTTATAGGAGATCCTTGAGGACAAAAATGGCACCCTACTACCTTAGTATTTTTATCATCACCGTCTACAATATGCTTCATGTTAACAACAGGAAGTAAAAGATTGTTCTCAGAAAGAGTGCGTTCAACAGACAAACTTTTACGTAATTCAGCGCGGCAGTCATTGACAAGTCTAGGCGCCCAAGGAGAATCTACAAGAGTGGTATGCACTTTTCGTTGTACTGAGGGTGACCCCATATTTGGAGTTGTATCACCGCCAGATAGTTTTTTTAAAAACCTTTTTAGCACCCCTTTTACTTTATCTTTTTTGGTTGAAGATTCTTTTAATGATTGCAATTTTTCAATTGCACCTTGAACGACTTGTTTTTCTTTCGGCAATAGAGAATCACCAAGCGATAAATCATCTAAAGAATTATTGAAGGAAGAAATCGGAGAAGTGCATTGCTTTGGACTTCTACATTCATCACTATCATAGCTATCCCCGTCTGAATCCCCCTGAAATGAAAATGTGGATTTTTTTTTCTCAACGTTGGATGAATTATTTGTCGTCCATTTTCTAGACTTTGGTATCGCATCAGAATCATCAGACAATGCAGTTTGAAAAAGCTTTCTCTGAACAATGGAAAAATTAGGCAGGTTCGAACGGACAGGAGAGCTCAACGGAGAGGCTGCTGAAGAACTTGGTGATACAGTCCCTGAACAAGAGTCTCCGTCGGAGCTATCTGAAGAGATGGATTGAAAAAACTTGCTCTGGGAAGTTGGAGTTTTAGAAATTGTAGAGCATGCTGGAGAACTTGGATTAGAGGCTGCTTGTGAAGTGAAATTAACTCCTCCTGAATAGCCTTGTATCGACATAAAACACCTCAAAAATTTTTGAATTTCCGGAACGTTACCAAAAAATTGAAATATTTTGCATGATTTTTTAAAAAAACGACAAAACAACTCTGGTAAGAGCTGTTTTGTCGTTATCTCTTAAATTCTCTAACTGAACAAACCTTGAACAAGGCGGAGAAGATCATTGTATGTGAGATAGATAAAAAGAATGATCAACAAAACGATGAATGGGAGGATCATCTTTTCCATAGTTTTGGATTTGATCCGTTTTTTTGTGATCGCTTCATAAGCAGAAAAACAAATGTGCCCACCATCAAATACTGGAACTGGCAAAAGGTTCAAGATTGCTAAGTTCATGCTGATCAATCCCATCCAGTATAGTGCTTCTTTAAAGCCAACAGACCAGCCATGTTGCATGATCTGCATGATCCCAACAGGGCCAGCAATCCATTTAGGGCTCAAAGAACCTGTGAACAGATGAGAAAATGTCTGCCATGTTTGAACAAACACATCTTTTGTGAGTTGCAGTGGAGATGGATTATAGATCACTTCGCGGTCATGCAACCGAATTCCAAGCAGCAAACGGTTCTCGCCTTTCTGAAGTTCTCTCAAAGCAATCTCTCGCTCTTCTGGATTTTCGATCGCTTGGATGGCATCTTTCTGTTTGGTCATTGCATCGCTGCGCGCTTTTCTTTCCTCTTCAGTTAAGGGAAACTGGTCCACATGTACAGGGGTTACTGGATTTAACAACACATATCGACCGGTCTGCATAATCGGCTTTTCAGTTCCAACAGATGCGATCATAGAAAGTATAGAGGCGGTACTGAAATCTTCAATAAGCGCATTGTCTGCTTTCTTCCATGATATGGGTTGGAACGACTGACCGCGTTCGACGATGATCAATGTTTTTGGTGTTTGCAAATTGTTTAGAAATTCTTCGCCATTTTGGACCGATATTCCATCAACAGCAAGGATCCTATCTCCATTTTGCAAAGGAATTTCAAGCGTTGACCTCTCTGTAGAAGCTCTAAATGCATTTTGTGGTTCAGAGACTTCATCGACGTATGGAACGCTCTCTTCAACAACAAGATCTTTGGAGATATTGTAAGGAATATAAAAGAGGTCGCTGAGGCGATTTTTTAAAGATAATGCATGCCGCCAATCGTCAATTTCATCTTTCTCTTTTGCTTGAAAACGGACATCGCCCACTTTCAGTCTAGGAATGCTTGTCAAAAAAACTTCGCCATCCCTTTGAACAGTAAGTAAAACCTGAGGCGCATTGATGACAGAGCTGAGTTGAGGAAGTGAGAAGATCAATTGTCCATTTACCCATGCAATGCGGTCACCTGCTTTAATTCCGCTTTCTGCCATTGGGGCTCCAGCGCGAATAGGAAAATCTCCACCTTTATAGTTGGGATCGTAGACTAAATATTGTGCAGGCGCGAGCACGCCGACTGTCATGGAAAGTCGGTCGAACCCTTTTAAATCGTGTTTCGGATCGACTTGTAACTGGAGATTTTTCTTAGCTTGATCATAATAATTAATTTGTTCGAATTGCATGGCAAACGGATGATCGTCCATGATCGAGCTTAAAACTAAATCCTGGAAACCATTGAAAGTGCGGCCGTTCATTGTCTCGATCCTATCGCCTGCTCGCAACCCCTCTTTTGCTAAAGGAGAGCCGGGATCAACCCAACCTAAAATAGAAGTATGTTTGGCAAATGGCTCGTCCCTTCCGCCGAATGTCCAAATAACAGTAAACGCGAACAAAGCAAAAACAATATTGACCAAGGGCCCCATAATGGCGACCTTTATCCTTGCCAAGGGCTTCTTACCATAAAAACCATCTGGTATTTGGTGCGGTTCAAGACGCCCTTTTTTCTCCATTCCAGCAATCCGCACGTAACCACCGAAAGGCAGCCAGCAGACTTGCCATTTAACGCCATCTCGCTTCCAAGAGGCAATGACAGGGCCAAACCCTATCGAAAAGACTTCGACATTCATACCGGCCCTGCGGGCCATAAAGTAATGTCCCCATTCGTGGATCAGGACCAAAAACCCAAGTCCCAAGACAGAGAGAATAATATAGAAAATATTGTCAAACATGAACCTGTCTCACTATTAAATACACCATTCGAGCGCTGTTAACAAATTCAGTATCTAACGAGAACAAATAGAAAGAAAATTGGCCAAAAAATCTCAAAATAGCGACGAAACCTGAATCGATTAACAGTCTCTTAGACTTTTGCATGTCTGGAGAAAAAAATCCAGTCGAGAATTAACCAGACGATCCTATGTCCATTGGATCTGCGCAGAATAACAGGAGGCAAAAGAGAACGGCATAAAAATCTTTTAAATTGCCTTACTGATGACACCCCTCGCTCTTGCCCTGTCTAGTCTTTTTTTCACTAGGAATCGGAAGAGAGAAGCTATGAAAACAATCCCAATTAAGACAACCGCTAGCCCACTTGTCGATAGTGGCACTTGATGCACGCTCAAGAAATGGCGCGCCAAAGCAACCGCAAAGAATCCACAGACAATACCTATTCCAACAGCAAGTACGATCATGCGTTTTAAATGATGCGTCCAAAGCCTAGCCGTGACCGGCAATCCAATCAAAAATGCTAATACCAACAACACTCCTGTAGCTCTAAATGCTCCGATGCATGCAGCTGACACCATCACCATAAGCAACATATGGATCCCAAAATTGGAGATCCCCAAAGTCTTCGCAAAGCCGGCATCAAAACTGCTTGCAGTAAATTCTTTGAAAAGGAAACCAAAAACAACAAATTCTCCCAACGCGATCCACAGCAGAAGTTTTAAATCATCTATATGAATGGCATCGATATTCCCCATCACCGCTTCTGTTCCTATATGGGAATTACGTGTATACACTGTGACTAGGACAATGCCAAGAGCGAACAATGTCGTAAAAACTAAACCGATGCTTGCATCTTCTTGCAAATGAAACCACCTCTGAAAGACAAAGGTAAGAAATGTCGTTAAAATTCCTGAGAGGAAGGAGGCTGCCATCAAACCAGGAAGGGTCAAGATAGAAGTTTGTTCGCCGATAGGAACTGCATCTCCAAA
>JBGAFY010000023.1:0-12503 GCA_044226975.1 Rhabdochlamydiaceae bacterium | reverse complement strand
TCCGATCTGGCTGATGATTTTGCTTTTGGAAAATATCGATGGCAGGCAAAATACCCATAAACTAGGTATTTTTCATGAGATCAGTCAATAAAACCAGGTACGCTATTTTGGGGGTGCTTCTTGAGGGCCCATCTACAGGATATGAGATCAAATCTCTTATGGGAAGGTCGACAACATATTTTTGGCGTGAGTCTGACTCGACAATTTATCCCATGTTGAAAGTGCTCGCAAAGGAAGGAAAAGCACTCTCCAACATCGTCTATGTTGGAAAGAAAAAAAAGGAGGTCTTTTCAATTACGGACGCAGGCAGGGAGGAATTTAAGATTTGGCTTGGAAGTCCGACAGCATCGGAAACCTCGCGCAATGAGTTTCTTCTCAAACTCTTTTTCGTCACAGATCCAAAGGAGATGACGCGTTTGTTTTTGGAAAGATTGGAAAAAGTCGAAAAGACCTACGAAGAATACAAGAAAATCGAAGAAAGGTTAGAGAGCTTACCGGACTCTCCCATTCAGTCTATCCGCCTCAAAATGCTTAAATTTGGAATAGCTGGCTTTGCACTGGAGATTCAATGGTTAAAAGAAGGAATTAGCGAAAGGAGAGGATCATGTCAAAAAAATTAACAGGTAAAGTGGCGATTGTGACGGGAGGTTCAAAAGGAATTGGAGCTTCTATTGCCGAGGAACTGGCTGAAGAGGGGGCCTCAGTGGTCGTGAATTACTCAACAAGCGAACGAGAAGCAGAACTTGTTGTGCAATCCATTGAACGCAAAGGCGGTAGAGCAATTGCTGTCCGGGCCAATATGACGAATCAACAAGATATAGACCATCTTTTCACAGAGACGGAAAAGGCTTTTGGACAACTCGATATTCTCATCAACAATGCGGGTTACTACGAATTTGCTCCTTTAGAAAACATAACAGTTGAGCATTTTCATAAGCATTTTGATTTAAATGTGTTGGGATTATTACTTGCTTGCCAGACAGCCGTTAAGCACTTTAATCCGGCTGGAGGAAGCATTGTCAATATTAGTTCTCTTGCGAGTAAGTCTTGGGCGCCTCATGCTACTGTTTATAGCGCGACGAAGGCTGCCGTTGATTCGATCACAAAGTCTTTAGGATGTGAGCTTGGCTCAAGAAAGATCCGGGTCAACGCGATTAATCCTGGGATCGTCCAAACGGAAGGAACGCAATCTTCAGGGATTATTGAAAGCGATCTCCGCAAAAAAGTGGAAGCAAGAACTCCTCTTGGAAGAATTGGTCTGCCTAATGATATCACTAAAGCTGCTGTATTTTTTGCCTCCGATGATTCGGCATGGATAACCAGCGAAACGCTCTTGATTTCGGGTGGCTTCCGCTAGAAATCAGCCGTATGCAGATGTTAGCATTGGGGATAGAATGTTCTGGATGCTTCTCATTTCGCACGAGTTGAAACGGGATGTTTTTCTGGGACAATTATAGTTTTTGGCTGGTATATTTCCGTTATGCTAGAGAAGCAACTCCTTTCAGATGAGCGGATTATTGATTGCCTCAACACTGATTATGGCATTGAGGTTGCTGTGCTTTCAATTCTGCCCTTAGGTGCGGATCAGAATGCATCAGTCCATAGAGCTCAGGCGCTCGACGGGATATCTTATTTCGTAAAGCTTAAACGCGGCCATCACCAGGATGTCAGCGTGACTTTATTGGCGCTGTTGCAAAGGGCAGGCATTCAACATATCATCCCGCCCGTCAAAACGATTCATGGCAGTCCGATTTTGCATATCGGGGACTTTACCCTTATTGTCTATCCTTTTATCGAAGGACAAGATGCATTTAGCCATACCTTGGCAAACGATCAATGGATTGCGCTTGGCAAGGTATTGAGACAGGTGCATGAATTTGCGCTGCCGCCTTCCATCCAAGGTCAGATCAGGAGAGAAACCTATTCCCCTAAATGGCGAGAGGCTGTCAGGTCGCTCTATCCAGATCTCAGAACGATTCAAGGCGGAGATGAAACGACCTTGAAATTAGTGGCGTTCATGAAGAAGCATGATGCGGAAATCCACCGTCTGGTGGATCGAGCGGAGCGTTTATGCGAAATGATTCGGGATCAATCCCCTAAATGTGTGCTGTGCCATTCTGATATTCATGGAGGCAATGTGCTTGTAGATAGAAGTGGCGTTATCTACCTGGTGGATTGGGATGAGCCTATCCTGGCGCCTAAAGAGAGAGACCTCATGTTTATTGGGGGAGGTGTCGCAAATGTTTGGAACAATCCGCATGAGGAAGAATTTTTTTATCAAGGCTATGGAGAGACTGAAATCAACAGAACGATTCTGGCCTATTACCGACATGAACGCATAGTGGAGGATATCGCTCAGTACGGCCAATGCCTCCTTTTGACGACGTCTGGAGGGGAGGAGAGAACAGTCATGTACAAGCATTTCAAAGAGATGTTCGAACCTCGCGGCGTGGTGGATATCGCATTCAAAACAGACGAGGGCCTAAATTCGTAGGCTCAAATCGAACAGCAATCCTGCGTCTCAGAACCAGATTTTTTTTAGCCCGGCACATGTCATTGGATCAATGGCCAAAGACATCCTTGTTCTAGCAGAGACAATCAAGCCCTAAGGGACAGACTGAAAATAAGAGGAATAAACAAGCCCAAGAGGGGGCTGTATTCACTTATTTTTTGAGCCTGTTCATTCTGGTTTAGGGCAGTTTAAGGGGTGTGCAGAGATCGATTCAGAAGTTTTATCCGCCAAATTTCGTTATTTTTCCTGTGTCGAAAACAGTGATACTTATCAATTGAGCCGATTCGTTGAGTGGGATTCAATTCACGTTGAGTTTGTCATATGAGCAACACGATGAAGGATTTGCGGAATATCTGAATGTAAATTTCGTCTTTGAACGAGCAGTTTTTTGAGTAGATGGTTCTTTAAGGAAGCGATGGGTCCACTTTCTTTTTCTTTCGAAAGTAAAGAGACGTGAAGTTCTGGGAGGGTAGGCAGCGAAATGTGATTGAGCGCCTCTATTCCATCCGGGATCATTGTGGAAGGCAAGACCGTAAGACCTAAGTTGGCACGAACTGCGGCAATGATTCCATTGTAGCTCGGACTTGTGAAAACGATATTTGAGGCGATGTCTTTTGAGTTGAGAGATTCGAGAGCTGCAGAACGGTAGATGCAGGGAGCGGGTGATAAAACCAAGGAAAGAGGCTTTTTCTCATCAAGGAAAGCCGCTCCGTTAGTTTTGCTCGCCCACACCAATGGCTCGCTCCATATTTCTACTCCATGAGGAAAATCTCGAGGAGAGCTCATTTTCAAAAGGACAAGATCCAGCTTTTCTTGCTTGAATCGTTCGAATAAATTCAAAGTCAGATCGCATTCAACATTCAACGCGACTCTAGGGTGTGCTCTTGTAAAGTCAACAAGCACATCTGTTAGAAGTAATGTGGCAAAATCTTCGGGGACCCCAAATCGGACTTCTCCATCTAGATCGGGTTGTTTGAACCGGTCTAGAGCCTCTCTATTTAAAGCGTTGATTTTCAAAGCATAAGTTAAAAAAAGCTCTCCTTGGCTTGTTAGTTTGATCTTTTTTCCTCTTTCAAAAAGTTTGGCTTGCAGAGTCTTTTCTAAGTTAGAAATCTGTTGGGTGATGGCGGACTGGGTTCTTCCGACTTGATCAGCCGCTTTGGTAAAGCTATTCGTTTCGACGACAGCAATAAAACATTGTATGGAAAACAGATCCATTAGAAATCCTTATTTAAATCATAAAATTAATGAATTTCCCTAATTCTACAAAGTGGCGATATACTTCGCAACAGATAGGGATTGGAATAGCCCCTTGCAGTTGTGACTCAGGAGTTTAAGAATGAATATTTCACTTTACTTTTCTGTTCTAGGAATCCTTGCTTTGTGCGGAGGTTCCCAGCTTGCATTTTCCCGCCATCGGATCCAAGCTATAAAACTAACCGTTTGTGTTGTTTGGTGTAGTTGGGTTCTTTGCGTTGCCAGCTGGATTTTGGCCCCTTTTTCGGGGGTTACCTCAGCATTTGGCTTCTCAATGGATCCTCTCTCCTCTCTAATGGGTGTTCTGATTTTATTTATCAGTGGGATCGTCCATTTGTTTTCTTTGCGGTACATGAAAGGGGATCGTTATTTCGAGCCCTTTTTTCTGAAGCTTATTTTTTTGACAGGGTCAATTTTAGGGTTTGTAACTGCGGATCATATTTTTCTGTGTGGCGCTTTTTGGGTCTTGAATCAGATCCTTTTATCCGGTCTGATCATTCATAAATCGGATTGGCTTCAAGCAAAAGAAGGAGGGTGGTTATTTTTAAAATGGGCTTTGATTGGCTCGCTTTCTTTAAGCATAGGTCTAAGCATCCTTTCGTTAGATGCCGGATCGTTTTCTATACAAAAGATCTGTATGAGCGTAGGCCAGATGGAGGTAGGTCACAAATTTGCAGCATTTCTTTTCATTTTACTTGGAAGCCTTATTCAATCTGGACTTTGGCCCTTTCATCGATGGCTGATTAGCTCGCTGAATTCGCCAACTCCTGTAAGCGCATTTATGCACGCGGGTCTTGTCAATGGAGGGGGGCTTTTGTTGGCCCGCTTTGCACCTTTGGTGTTGAGCGATTCAATTTTCTTAATGCTTCTTGTTGGATTTGGAACCATTTCTTTAATTCTTGGAACCATTTGGAAGTTGATCCAAAGCAATATCAAGAAGATGCTCGCTTGTTCCACAATGGCACAAATGGGTTTCATGTTTTTGCAATGCGGTCTTGGCTTATTTCCAGCAGCTGTTGCGCATATTTGTTTGCATGGGCTGTTTAAAGGATTTTTATTTTTGAATGCAGGATCTGCTATCGAATCAAAAACCCATTTAGAGAAGCCACTGAAGATGGGTTCTTGTCTCTATTCGCTCTTGTCCAGTGGCGTTGGAGCTTTCGCCTTTTCTTGGGCATCTGGTATTTCTATAAATGGGCTGGACACCCAAATTGTCCTCGTTTTTTTTGCAGCCATACCAGCATTCCACATTAGTCTCTCTGCTTCTCACTTTTCTACCCCATTGAACTTGTTTTCGGCTCCGATGGGTTCCCTTTTGTTTGGTATTTTTTATGGAACCAGCATTCAGTTCTTCGAGTCAATTTTGCAGCCTATGGGGTTTTGGAACCCCCAGCCTGTTGGAATCATTCATTTGGCAGCGATCGGGATCGTTTTTTTGTTCGCTATTGTCGTCAATTACTTGCCTGCTAGATGTCATAATACCCCGTTATGGAAACGAGCTTATGTGAAGATGCTGAATGCAAGCCAAAGTGATCGGAAAACGATCACCGCAATCCGAAGCGAATATCAATTTTAAGGAGAATCATGACCCAAACCATTTTAGAAAATAGTCCCCAATTAGATCTCAATATGGAGTCTCGGATCATGCAGGCTGCAGCGGCAATCCCTCCCGTATGGCCTTTGGAAAACGCTATTGCATGCAATCCTCTTCTCCATTTAGAAGAGCTCAATTTCTGGGAAGCCATCGATACCGCACTGAACCGATATGCTAGTCTGAGTTCCAAGGATCGGACACGAACGGAGTTTGTCAATCGTCAGGTCATTAAATGGGTTCAATCTTATCTTGACAAGGACATTGCGAAGATTCGAATGCCTGGTCGCCATCATAGTTTTTATGCAGCATGGAGGGATTTGGCGTTATTTGATGGGGAGCTGATCAAGTCGAAACAAGAGAAGCGCCTTTTATCTCATTTGCCCAGATCTGCACTGGATGCTGTGGAATTCGTAATCGAAGAGATCGGGATCTCTGATGAGGAGATAGATACGTTTATCTCTGAACAGATTTCACAGCTTCCAGGATGGGCGGGTTATATTCGTTGGCGCTCCGAATGGGATCGATCGGCATCCTCTATTTCGCTGACTGACTTTCTTGCTGTCCGATTGGGAATTTACTGGATTGCATTACAAAAAAAAGAGCTCGACCAGGTTCCTTCATTCAGAAATCATCCCCCCAAAAAATCGATCGAACGAAAATCTATAGAGAATAAAGAGCACATTTTTGCTGAGACGTTCATTAATCGGGTCTTAGAGGCTGCCCGAATTCCGAGACAGAAGGAGGAACCCGCTGCTCAATGGGTGTTTTGCATTGATGTTCGATCTGAGTCTTACAGATACCAGTTGGAACAGATTGGCAACTATGAAACTTATGGGTTTGCAGGTTTTTTCGGATTTCCTGTTTCGATTGCCCATCCGAATCGAGGAACTTTTGCCTCTTGTCCTGTCCTTTTACAACCAAAATGGGTAGTAATCGAAAAAGAAAATGAACATCGATTTTTTAAACGATTATTATTTAGAATCAAGCGTTTATGTAATGATTCTTTTCACGAACTTAAATCCCATTTTGGAACCCCATTTGCTTTAGCTGAAACTACTGGGGCTTATGCAGGGCTTTGGATGGCCCTAAAATCGTTGACTCCCAGGATTAGCGATCGCGTCAGCGAAGCTGTTTCATCTACTATTGGCTCGAATTTGAACCACTCAATTCCTTTAAAAGATCAAGTTGATTCTGCTGAGTCGGCCCTACGGATGATGGGGCTTCTCAAGTTTGCTCCTCTCGTTGTCTTATGCGGCCATCGAAGCAGCAGTAAGAACAATCCATTTGCATCATCGCTGGATTGCGGGGCTTGTGGAGGCAATCACGGGGGCCAAAATGCCCGTCTATTGTCCGCGATTTTAAACTCCCCAGCTGTTCGCTATGAACTGAATCACAGAGGAATTCTCATTCCCAAAGAGACGCTTTTCGTTGGAGCAGAGCATGATACGACAACTGATGAGATCTGTTTTTTTGAGGAATCCTCGCATCTCTATAGCCTTCAAGAATTAAAAAGAGACGCGCTGAAAGCGGGGATTGCGAATCGGATGAAAAGGAGCTGCTCGTTTGGACATGGTCAAAATCCTTCAGAGAAAGAGCCGATGAGGCAAAGTCTTGATTGGTCTGAGGTCAGGCCAGAATGGGGGCTTGCGAAAAACGGAGCATTTCTGGTTGGACCAAGAAGACTATCGGATTCCTTAGATTTACAGGGCAGAGCATTTCTGCATTCTTATGACTGGGAAGAGGATGCGGATGGGTCGTATTTGGAGACGATTCTTACGGCTCCTATGGTTGTTGCCCAGTGGATCAATATGCAATATTTTTTTTCCAGTCTGGACCCAATCGTTTTTGGAAGTGGGAGCAAAACGACCCAAAACGTTGTAGGGAAAATCGGAGTCATGCAAGGAAATGGGAGCGATCTCATGCATGGTTTGCCTCTACAGTCTGTTTTTGCTTCAGATACCGTACCCTATCATGAATCTCTTCGCCTTTTAACTGTCGTCTTCGCTCCCCTAGACAGGATCGAACGATTGATTGGGTGCCAAATGATTCTACAGAAACTTTTCTACAATGAATGGGTGAATTTGATCACTATCGACCCGATCACAAATTCAGCATTCAAGCTTGATTCTAAGGGAGGGTGGAAACAGTTTAAGGGGACAGTGAAAGATGAAATTCTTTGAGAATCGTGTTTGCCGCGTTGCGACGCTTCATCGAAAAGAAGAGGCGATAAGACCACCGTTTGAATCGATTCTAGGACTGAAAACAATAGATTTTCGGATCGACACGGATCAGTTTGGTACGTTTTCAAGAGTAATTGAAAGGAAACTATCTCCTGTTTTTTGCGCGAAGGAAAAATGTTTAACAGCTCTAAAAGCTCTTCCTCAGGAATGTGCAAGAGACTTCCTGGTTGCGAGCGAAGGCTCTTTTGGCCCTCATCCCTTGATTCCATTTGCCCGCTGCGGCCAGGAAATTCTCTATTTCATGAACTCAGACCTTAATTATGAACTAGTTATGTCGGAGATCTTTCTTAATATAAATTTCTTTGGAGGGGCTTTTTTAAATATGAGAGAAATCGAGGTAATTCTTGATGATTGGAAATTTCCCTCTCATGCTTTGGTGGTAAGACCCAATTTATGGAACCGAGATTCATTGCTATTCAATGGCGTCTCGTCTTTAGCTGAGCTCGAATCATGTTTTGAAACCTGCAAAAAAATCTCCTCGGACTCAAAAGTTTGGATTGAAACGGATATGCGGGCTCATCAAAATCCGACCCGTATGCAGACGATAGGACAGCTGGCCGAAAAACTAGCGCATCGCCTGACCTCTCTTTGCCCCGCATGCAATACTCCAGGTTGGGGCGTCGTCAGGCAAATTCCTGGGCTGTGTTGTTCCGAATGTGGTTGCGCGACTGATTTAATCGAATTTTTGGAATTTGGCTGCTGTAAATGCAAGTACTTAGAAAAAAAGTTAAGAGATGATCGTAAGAATATTGCCGATCCCCAGTTTTGTCCTTTTTGCAATCCGTAGATTGATCGGTAGAAATGTATTTGAGAATGGATAATAGTTCAGGGGATATACTTAAAACAACTTTCAAACTTGGCTTTCCTCTGTATGAAAGCCAAGTTTGAAAGTTGTTTGGATATGCATAATTAAAATGGAGCCGAAAATGGGATGGATCGTTTTTGGATTGTTGATCGCGATTGTCCTTATTTTATGGGTATGTGGTTTGAGTCGAACTGAGAAGCCGAAATACAAAATCATCGAAAAGGAAGGCAAAATCGAAATTCGTGAATATGGATCCATGGTCGTTGCACAGACACAAGTTGAAGGAGAGCGGAAAGCGGCGATTCGAGAAGGATTTCGACGGATTGCAGCTTATATTTTCGGGGAAAACAGCTCCTCGGAAAAGGTGGCCATGACCGCCCCGGTTCTTCAAGAGGGGAGCGATCAGAGTGTTATCACAGAACCGGGGGGACAAGAGATAAACAATGTTTGCTGGACTGTTTGCTTTGTGATGCCCACGAAATTTACACTTCGCTCTCTTCCTAAGCCAAAAGACGATAGGGTCCATTTGCGACAACTTGACCGGCGCTGGATCGCAACAATCCGTTTTTCAGGAGAAACGGATACTGCTAATCTTCGATCACATTTAGCCTTGTTGATCGCGTTCTTGCAAGAGCGACAGGTTAAGGCTCAATCTAATCCCATTTTCGCATTTTACAATCCTCCTTGGACTTTGCCTGCTCTGCGTCGCAACGAGATATGGATCGAGATAGTACAGTAAGGATCCTGTCATGCTCAAATGCTGGATAGGAAAGAAGGGTTGAACTTGGATAGGGGTTTCTCAGAAAATTGAACAGGGATTGATCGAGTGATGGACTCTAAAAATTGGAAATGGTGGTATCTTGGTTTTTTTCTTCTCCTCAATGTTTTTATTTTGATGATAGGAGGAGTCTTTACAGCTTCGTCTGTGTCTACTTGGTATCCGACCCTTGAAAAAGCGAGCTGGAGTCCACCTAATTGGGTTTTTGGTCCTGTCTGGACTGTTCTATACGTTCTGATTGCTATTGCAGGCTGGTTGATTTATCTCACACCTCGATCAGCGATGAGAAAAAAGGCTTTGGCTATCTATTGGATGCAACTGGGCATAAATTGCCTTTGGTCTTATCTATTCTTTTATTTGCAAAGTCCTAGTCTTGGTTTGTTGGATATTTTGCTTCTTTTAGTATTGCTCGGATGGGCATTGTTCGTTTTTCGGTTTCTTTCTCGCTTTGCCTATATTATCTTTGTGCCGTATTTTGTTTGGACTCTTTACGCTGCTACATTGAATGTAGCTATCTGGATGCTTAACATGAAATAAAAAAGACTCGGAATTTTCCGAGCCTTTTTGTGTTGGAGGTGGAGAGACACATTCAGAACTTTTGATTGGTCAAAACTCTCTAATCAATTAAGAAATTATTAGAAGAATTCACTCCTATGAGGTCCTACATTATGATTGAAAAAATCATTTTCTATCTTTTATTGCTCGACAGTATTGGGTGCAATCTAGTTGTGTGGTTTGGAGATAAGTGGTACACCAAACACTTTCGATGGCTTTCTCGATATTTTCCTCCAGCTAAAGGTTGGTCTTTGTACTATCTATTGTTAACGCTATGGATAGGGACGTTAGTGTATCGTGCACATTAATGAAAAAGGAAAGATTTGAACAAAAAAGGCCGGGTTTTTCCCGGCCCTGTCGTATTGGAGGTGGAGAGAATCGAACACGGTTGAATGGATCATCTTTTTAAGATTGAAAAAATCCTTCATTTTACGAGAGAAAACTCATCAAAAAACCGAATCGAAAAAGTCAGTGCGTAATTGAAAATTACGCAAATTTTACGCACTAGACGAGACAAAACTGGCTTAAAACTATTTTGATTTTTCTGTCGTTAGTGCTATTGTATTTGTGATTCTTGTGACAGGTGTGATTCATACAGGATTAGTGTTACAAACTGCGCTTGGCAATCAAAAGAGAACTTAGATGGCAAAAAGTAAAAAAACTGTTTCCAAAAGGCAAGACGTTGCTCCCGCCGACTATGCCAAGTTTGTGACCGAGCTTAAGAAAAAGATACGGTCTGCTCAATTCAAAGCCGCGTTAGCGGTGAATCGAGAGCTTATTCGTTTGTATTGGGATATAGGCAAAGAAATTGTCGAAAGAAAAGAAAAAGATGGTTGGGGTTCAGGCGCCATAGACAGAATCGCAAGAGACATCCAGAATGAGTTTCCTGGGATCGAAGGCTTTTCTAGGACAAACATGGGCAGAATGAGAGCATTTTACCTCGCATATTCAATTTACCCACAAGCTGTGGGTAAATTAGAAGAGTTGCCTGTTTTCAATATCCCATGGGGACACAATATAGCTATATTTGAAGGGGTTAAGTCTTTGGAGGCGCGCCTTTGGTATGCCAATATGGTCATTCAAGAAGGTTGGTCTCGTAATGCGTTGATGGATTCTATTAAAATAAAAACTTACCAACGACACGGCAAAGCGATTACCAATTTTCACGATAGGTTGCCTAGCCCACATTCTAAACTAGCTCACGACACTCTAAAGGACCCCTATAACTTTGATTTTCTCGAGCTGGCTAGAGAACATGTGGAAAAGGACCTGGAAGATGGATTACTCGCGCATGTAGAGAAGTTTCTATGCGCGCTAGGGCAAGGATTTTCCTTTGTCGGAAGACAAGTGAACTTAGTGGTAGGCAAAAAGGACTTCTATATCGATCTTTTGTTCTATCATTTGAATCTTAGGTGCTTTGTTGTGATTGAACTCAAGGCGGTGGATTTCAAGCCTGAGTTCGCAGGAAAAATGAATTTCTACCTTTCGGCTGTCGATGACCTTATGAGGAAACCCGCAGACAACCCAACGATCGGTATTCTGATTTGCAAGAGGAAGGATAATTTCATTGCAGAGTACGCGCTTCGAGACATTCATAAGCCGATGGGAGTGGCTGAGTACGAAACGAAAATCGTTTCCTCTCTACCTAAAAAGCTCAAAGGGCAGCTGCCAACTATTGATGAAATTGAGGCTGAGTTAAGCGCAATCCCAGCTCGAAAGATAAAAAGAGTGAAAAGGAAGAAGGGTTAGGGTTTTTTGATGTGTTTACAATTGGGCAACAACTTGTTGCCTTAACCCCACGAGAGAGCTACAAGAACTATGAAGAGTAGAATATCTGTTAGAGATTATCGCCCAGAAGATGCTCAAGCTCTTGCTGAGATTTTTTTCAATACGATCCATCGCATCAACATCAAGGATTACACCCAAGAGCAAGTTGACGTATGGGCTCCTGACTCGAGCCTCGAAGAAGAAGGCTGGAAAAAGAAGTTCTTAAGAACTAACCCTATCGTTGCAGTTGTGGAAGACAAAGTTGTTGGATTTGCTGAATTTGAGCCCAATGGTCATATCGATTGCTTTTATTGTCATCACGAGTGGATTGGCAGAGGGGTTGGTTCTGCTTTGATGAGCGAAATTTTTAGAAGAGCAAATAACTCTGTTATCGATTGCATTTTCTCGGAAGTAAGCATCACTGCTAAGCCGTTTTTTGAAAAACAGGGATTTATAGTGCTTTCTGAACAAACAATCCTCCGGAAGGGGGTTGAGTTAACCAACTACAAAATGGAAAAAAGATTGTGCAAAAACGCCGAAGGAGGGCTAGTGAACACAGCAGAAATCATAGCAGAATATTACAAAGCAATGGGGCAGAGAGACTTTGAGAAACTAGAGAAACTTTTGTCTTCAGATGTACAGTTCATTGGCCCTCTTGCAAAAATGAAAGGAAAAGAGGCTGTCATTGAAGCCACAAAAAGATTTAGTTCTCTTTTTAAGACCCTAAATGTTCGGGCTAAGTTTGGCTCAAATAATCAAGCTATGGTTGTTTATGATCTTGATTGTCCAGACCCCATTGGTCTTTTCTCTAGCTCGGCTCTCATGACTTTTGAAAACGGCCTGATCACAAAAATAGAGCTTTTTTATGATGCTCGCCCCTTCGATAAGAGGTAGTGATGTTTCGACAACCATCAGCATTAAAGCCTAACGATAAAGTAGCCATTGTCTCTCCTTCTTCTGGTATGCCATTTCTCTTCCCTTGGGTATACGAACAG
>JBGAFY010000022.1:0-13205 GCA_044226975.1 Rhabdochlamydiaceae bacterium | reverse complement strand
ACCATAGCTCCTGAAGCTGGGAGAGTTGCCCAATTTCAGGTGGTAAATATGTAAGTTGGTTGTTACCACACCTTAGCTCCTGAAGCTGGGAGAGTTGCCCAATTTCAGGTGGTAAATATGTGAGTCGGTTGTCAAGACAATATAGATGCCTAAGACTGACGAGCTGCCTAATCTCCGGTGGTATAGACGTAAGTAGGTTACGAGAACAATTTAGATTCTGAACCAGGACAAGTTGCCCAATTTCAGGTGGCAAAGATGTGAGTCGGTTAGAAGATAAATTTAGCTCCTTAAGTTGGGCTAGTTGCCCAATCTCCGATGGTAAAGATGTAAGTTGGTTCATATAAAAATCTAGCTTCTGAAGCAGGGAGAGTTGCTTAATCTCCGATGGTAAAGATGTAAGTTGGTTCCAACTACAATATAGTTCCTCAAGATTAGTGAGGGAGCAAACTGCTTTTGGCAAGAATTTTAGCGCATTAAATGAGATATCGAGTTTTTTAAGATGATTAAGATATGTAAATGCAATTTCTGGTAAGAAAGGAAGTTGTAGTTCTTTTAATTTTAGTTCATCTTCATTATTTTTAAAGCACGCTATGATGCGTTCGCACGCTTTCTCGGCCTTGGTTTTTAAAGATTGATCATCGCTATTATTGATATAGCTGTTTTTCCAAGCATCTAATTTCAAAACTGAGGAGATCATGGCATCAGGACATTTCTTCAGACAAGCGATAAAAATCTTTCGGACATCTTCTTTTTTGAAATGTTGATTGACTCTATTAACAAGTGGGGCAAGAGTACTCTCTTCATTTTTAAAGGTGTCAATGCCGTATATGTTTGTAAATTTTGTAAATACAGCTGAAATCCGACGTTTGTTGTCTACTGATAAAATTTCTGAATCCGACTCATTTAATATTTTAAATAATTCTTGTGTGATCTCTTCTGCCGAATTGATATTTGTTATGTTATTTAATGATCCTTGTAATTTATAACTATTATTTACGCTCATTACAACCATTTTTTTTGAATTAATTTTACTAATTATGCGCTTTAACATAAAATTAATCCACACAAAACACTTAAAAACATAATTAACAATTATTTATTTCAATCAATTAACACTCCAAATGTTTTCTATTCTCTCAGAACAATAAAAAATAAAAATATATTATCATTAGGTGGAGATGACAGAAAAAGGAGCATCAATGTTTTCATGGAAGAAGCAGAAGCTTTGTTGAATATTTCAAACCAAGCTATTGATTTTCAGCAGATTAAGAAGAATTAGTTTGATTGTAAACTTGCGAGGAATCAACCGCTTGAATTGAATTAAGCAACAACATAAAATAGTCCCGAAAATCGACGACAAATTTTAGTGAGAAGGTTCATCAAAGCCTGAAAAGAACCTGAAAATTGACATAAGTTATATTCAGAGATGGTCTCTAGAGAATGAACCTTTTTTTCCAAGAGTTATATGGAAGTCATGTCCATTTAAATTGGACTTAACACTTCTCTCCAGGAGACTTTTCTAGTTCAGGAGCTTCAACTTGTAAAACAGCATAAGTTGCATCTCGAGTTGGTTGAACTAAGTGATCTTTAGTTGAAATGAAAGATCTCCCCAATTTCTTCAGGGACCACGTTTTTCATTTTACGTTAATAACGCTAATGTGTGCTCCAGGAGCTTCTGGACGACGAAAATACGGAGGCTCTTTTGAAGCCATCTTTTTCAAGGCCCAACATCGGAAACAGCTTATGGATATAATCATCATCGACTTTGATGTAAGTAAAGCCATCTGATTTTGTAACTAACCGCCCTTCTAAAGGAAAATGCTCCCTTGCATATTGGACGACTTTGTCCCAAGATTGATCTTCCATCTTGGCTGGATCTAGTCGTGTCATTCTTCCTGGACGAATGATGTGAGCAGGACATTGCATGCTCAGTTTTGGCCGATTAGCATTTGCAACTGAATATCCCTTTTGATGCGTATGAAGATGCTTGTTATTGGCAATTTTCGATCGTACATTCAAGACATGAACTTGCCCCGCTAGTTGAGACGCTCTTACCATGGACATTAGTAAATGTCCGACCGCTTCTAAATTATTCCCCTTTGCAAAGTCGTGACGTGCATGATTGAGTCCTAGAAGAATTTGTAAAGCAAACGATGCAATAGCAAGCTCAGGTCCTCCGTAAGTAAAGAGGGCTAAATACAGAACGTTGTTGAGAATGCTTCCACAACATTCGAAAGCTTCCTTATGGTTGCCATTTTGTAAATGTCTCGCGAGCTTTGTGAGATCGATAATTAAATCGTGCCCTGTTGTGATGAGCATGCCCATAGGGTGAGCAAAAAACGAGCTAGCAAGAGCAATCACCGCAATACTGGATTGCAATAGATGATAAGGGATTTCCTTGGTCTTGCCTTTCTTGATATCTTCAAGCAACTGGGTAATGGAAGAATAGGCCCTTATAGCCCCTGTAACAAGTGACAGAGGACGTCCTAGCGGTTTGTACAGGCTGATGAAGGGGAGAGCTACCAGAGCAACGCGTTTCGATTGATCAAAAAGTGTTTTTGGCTTCTGTTCCTTTTTTATATCATTGTTATGTTCACTATGACAATAAACATGATCTTTAATTTTGTAATTATTCGAAATTGAAGACATAAACCACCTTTAATTTAAGGCAGTATAATGAAAAATCAAATAAAAATAAATTAAATAACAAAGCTTAAATAGATCAATTAAAGTATACGTGCGAAAGTTTTCTAGAAAAAAATGCAAATCTCTAAGAATTAGTAAAGTAGAGACAAAGACTTGATAGCCCGTTCCGGTTCACAAAGAAGAATCTTGCTCAGTGAATCCAAATGCTGTTAATGATTCTCTTTTTCCTTATTGAATTGGCTTCTTACATCAATCTTTATAATATAAAATGCGAACGCTTTAGTGAAATTGAAAAGTGTCTAGTTTCCGCAAACAATCTCGCTTACAGGCATGCAAAGAGCTAGGAAAAATATACTCAGTTAAAAAAACCTTGCAGATAGATTCTTGAGATGATATACAACAAAATGTTGTACTAAAACAACAAGATGTTGTGACTATAAATCCACTTATAAAACTTTTTGCCAACCCCTCTTTAGTCGAAGTTCTCAATTTGTTTTTGCTAAACCCTGAAGAAGAATTTTATCAGTCAGATATAGCAAAAAAAACTGACAAAGCGCTTATGCAAGTTCAAAGAGCCCTTAAAATTTTAAAAGAAATCGGCCTCATCTCATCAAAACAGCGCGGCAGAATGGTATACTATAAAGCTATTAGGAATCATCCCGCTTTCGAAGACTTAAAAAATCTATTTTTAAAAACAATAGCCTTAGGCGAGAGCATTCGCCAGGCCTTGACACCTTTCAGCAAAAAAATTTGCTCTGCTTTTATTTTTGGATCTGTTGCTAAGGGTAGTGAATCGCTAGATAGCGACATCGATTTATTTATCATTGCAAATTTTACCTTACGCGAACTTTCAAAAGCCTTGAGTCCTCTTTCAAAAAAATTACGTCGAGAGCTGAATCCAGTAATTTTTAACTCTCAAGAATTTGAAAAAAGAATTTCCGAAAAAGATCATTTTTTGTTAGAAATCATAAGCGCGCGTAAACTTTGGATCATTGGAAATGAAAAAGAGCTTAAGCAACTGGTTAAAGGAAGAAAAGCTATAGCTTAATAAGACTTCCAAAGAAGAGATTGCGCAGCTATTTAAAATAGTTGACCGAGATCTTTCAGACGCTGGCATTCATGGGTTATCTGCAGATCGTCGTTTCATTACGGCTTATAATGCTGCTTTACAACTCACCACTATTGTTTTAAGAGCAGCTGGTTTTAGAACCAACCCCAACAAAGCAGGCCATCATCGCATTTCTATTGATGCATTGCCTGAAATCCTCGGCAAGGAATTCCAAGACCTTTCTGATTATTTTAATGCTTGTCGCGTTAAACGAAACATTTGTGATTATACAAGCTCAGGAGAAATTTCAGAAACAGAAGCCTCTGAAATCATCAAAGAAACCAAAAGTTTAAAATTATCCGTTAGTAATTGGATTAAAAAACTTTATCCTCAATTTTCACAGAAATAAAAATATGAATCCAAATTGATTCGTTAATGATTAACACTGTGAGAACCTTGTCTGGTTCGCAAGAGAGACTGTGGGAAAATGGGACCCCAGAATGTTTCGATGCTATTTTTCAGCAAGTTTTTGCAATTAAAGCGAAGGGCAATTCCATAGAGTTGTCCGAGATCTTAATTGCAAAAAGGTGCAAAAAAGATCGCGAAACAATCTAGGATACCGTTTTTTAACAGCCTTCTAACAAGACTGCTTCACTTCGAGTCCATACGCAAACCATACTATGGTTTGCTCAATTCTAAAATTTTTTGGAAAAAAATTTTGAGACTTGATGGACTCGAACCATCGACCCCCTCATTAAAAGTGAGGTGCTCTACCGACTGAGCTAAAGTCTCAAATGTGACCCCAAGGGGATTCGAACCCCTGTTATCAGAATGAAAATCTGGTGTCCTAGGCCAGCCTAGACGATGGGGCCAGATAACTTTTGATGCCGTTAATTATATAACGCGGCACCATTTTTTGCAACTTATACTGTCATGATCTCTTTTTCTTTGGCCGCCAACATATCATCTATCATCTTGCAGAACTGGTCTGTCAACTCTTGGATAGTCTTTTCAAACTTTTTCATCAAATCTTCAGTGATGTCGCCATCAGCCTTTTGCTTACGTGCAGTGTCATTGTACTTGCGACGGATCTCACGGACAACTATTTTTGCATCTTCTGCTTTTTTCTTTGCCTGTTTTGCAATCTCTTTGCGCATGGCTTCGTCCATAGGAGGAATGTTGATGCGGATGACTGAACCTTCCACGATAGGCTGAAGGTTTAAGTTTGCTTTTTCAATTCCTTTACCAATTGCTGCTGAAGTTTTGGGATCGAAAGGGCTAATCATAAGCAGTCTTGGCTCTGGCGTCGTAACGTTAGCGAGTTCTTTTATGCGCATAGAGGAACCGTATACTTCTACCATGACTCCATCAAGTATTCCAGGATTGGCGCGGTTGCTGCGTAAATTCTTCAGCTCTGTCTTGAAATGCTCAACAGTAGCTTGCATTTTTTGTTTTGTTTCATCAGGCAAACTCATGACAAGACTCCTCTATTCATTAAAAATTCAATCTCCGGATACGAGTGACCCTACAGACTCTCCGCGCGCTGCGCGCAGCATAGAATCCTTCTCAAAGAGATTGAAGACGCAAATAGGTATATTGTTTTCTCGGCACAGTGCAATTGCAGTTGCATCCATGACGTCTAATTTTTTAGCAAGCACTTCAGAAAAAGTAAGGCGGTCTATCTTCTTGGCATGAGGATCTTTCATTGGATCGCTTGTATAGATGCCATTCACTTTTGTCGCTTTAAGAAGGATCTCGCCGTGTACTTCACTGGCTCGTAGAGCTGCCGCTGTATCTGTAGTAAAATATGGATTTCCAGTTCCACCAACAAAGATTACAACTGTTCCTTGATCGAGGAAACGAATTGCGTTGTGCCAAGAATATCTTTCCACAATGGAGTCTGTATTGATTGCGCTCATCACGCGTGCATCGACACCAAGAGAAGTGAGGCTTTGTTGAAGAACTAGACCATTGATCGTTGTTGCAAGCATACCGATTTGATCAGCTGGAGTACGCTCGAATCCAAAACTTGCAGCTTGTGTGCCGCGGAATATGTTGCCTCCGCCGACGACGATGGCAACTTGAACGTTCAAATCGTGAACAGCTTTGACTGCTTGAGCGATCTGCTCACAAGCAGCATGCTCGATACCAAACGTCTGAGAGCCCATTAAAGCTTCTCCAGATATCTTAAGCATCACACGCTTGTAAGCAGATCGTTTTGTCATTTATTGCCCAACTTTCCATCTTAAAAAACTATGTAGATGCAAAGGCTTGCCGAGGCGTTTCCCTTCGCGGTCTACGAGATCTTTAATTGTGATCGTATTGTCTTTAACAAATTTTTGACAAATTAAACAGACTTGATCATAGAATGCTTTAATTTTTCCTTCGACGATCTTGTCAATCACCGCTGCCGGCTTGCCAACAACTTGACCACGAGCAACTTCTTCTTCACGCGCTTTGATGTCTGCAGGAACTTCTTGAGGGTTTAGATAATCAGGAGATTCTGCAGCGATATGCATAGCAATGTCGCGTGCTAGGGCTTCTTGTCCTGCTCCACCAGTGATTTCAGCAAGAGTGACAATCTTACCACCCATGTGTGAATAAACACCGAAAGAGACGTCTTTGCCTTTTGGGATGACTTTAAGACGTTTGATTTGAATATTCTCGCCTAAGCTCTGTACGATCAATGAACGTGCTTGGTCGACAGTGGTCGATGGATCTGGTTTAAACGGCTGTGCAAGGAACGCTTCGAGAGATGCTGGTTTTGTCTCAGCTGCTTGTGCGCAAATGTCGTGTAGAAACTGTTTGAACCTGTCGTTTTGAGTCACGAAGTCAGTCTCAGCGTTCACTTCGATAAGCGCAATTGCAGAAGAGCTTTCTCCTGCTCCAATAAGACCTTCTTTAGTCTCACGGCCTTCTTTTTTTACAGCAGACGCCATTCCCGATTTACGCAAAATGTCGATTGCGCGCTCCATGTCTCCGCCGGCTTGATCGAGGGCTTCTTTGCACTTCGCCATACCAACGCCTGTGCGCTCACGGAGCTCTTTTACCATTTCAGAGGTGATTTTTGCGCTCATGAATTATCCTCTTCGGTTTCCTCTTCCCCTTTCATCTTTGCATAATCCTCTTCGCCAGTCTCTTCGCCTTTTGTCATGCCGAAGTTCATAGTGTTCTTCTGGTCGATGATGGCTTGGCTGATTGCGGATAAAATGAGCTTAATGCTCTTTAATGCATCATCATTACATGCGATGACATAGTCAATAGGATCTGGGTTACAGTTCGTATCAACGAGGGACATAACAGGGATGCCGAGCTTGTTAGCTTCTGCAACAGCAATATGCTCACGGCTAGGATCAACTACAATGACTAATCCTGGCGGTTTGCGCATTGCGCGAATACCAGAAAGATTACGGTCTAGCTTAATTTGATCTTTGCTTAATTGAGAAAGCTCTTTTTTTGTAAAACCTTCTCCGCCTGTAGCAATTCTTTTTTCAATGCGCTCAAGAGTTTTAACAGATTGACGGATTGTTGTTAGGTTGGTCAATGTTCCGCCGAGCCAACGCTCGCTAACATAGAACTCGCCACATTGTTCTGCGCACTCACGAACGACGATCTTAGCTTGTTTTTTTGTTCCGACGAATAAGATAGACTTGCGTTTTGCGACAGTTTCTCTTGCAACTTGAACCCCTTTGTGGATTTGCTGCATCGTCTTTGCGAGGTCGATAATGTAGATACCGTTGCGCTCTTCGAAGATATAGCGTTTCATCTTCGGGTTCCAACGGTGCTTTTGGTGACCAAAATGGGCACCGCTCTCTAATAATTCCTTGATAGTTACTGGAATTTCTTCTTGTGTAGTTGCCAAGCCTTGTCCCTTTATTTTGACGACGGCATCCCCCATAAATTGGAGGATTTCGGTCTTGGTTCATAATGTTTATAAGTGAAGCGCCTGATCAGAATCGAACTGACACAAGTAGCTTGGAAGGCTACGGTTCTACCATTGAACTACAGGCGCTCAAGAATTTTCGCAATTGCGATTTTTTCTAACCATATTGTTTTACAACATCTCTTCTTTTTTTCCAAAGAAAATGTCCCTTTAATGCATTGAAGAGACAAGAAGAAAAAAGATACTGGAGATTTGGCTATGATATGATAGACAAGATTAAATATTATTTTTTAGATATTAGGTCGCATAGCCCTTGCAACCAATTGTAAAAACTCAGTCAATAGTTATATTGAATTTTGTAACGTCAAATCTTCCGCAATCGTTGAATGAACTCTTGGAATTTATTCTCAAACCCTTCTTTAACCGCCCATTTCTTTACTTCTTTGATGTCGATATTGCACTCTAGACAAATGTCAATTGATTGATCTAATCCTTGCCTGTCATCCCAATAAAAATAGCTCGCCAATCGATCTTTAACGCTATCCTCAGCTCGAAGCATTTTAATATTTCCTGTAGAAACTTTTATGTTTTGAAAATCTGAAATGATTTCTTTTCCAATTGCAACCGGGGATGAAACAAATTCTATAATCCACTTACAGTTATCATGGTGGAAGTAACCATTTTTCTCATGGAAGTCAAGCTCCTTAAGGGCTTGTTTGACTTTTTTCATATCCTCATAAGCAACAAAGTCAAGATCGTAAGATTGATAACGATTATGCGAATAGATTGTAACACAAGCGCCTCCGACGAGAATGACCTCAATCCCTCTTTTTTTCAGTTCTTCCGAAAGAAAACCTGCTAGATCTTCCAGAGATACTTCCCTCCAGTTTATCATAGAGGTTTTCCTTTCCTACGCGGTCTTTTTCTAACAGAAGATTCGTAAAATTTTTTTCGCATATCTTCAGGGAGCGAATAGTAAGCTTTTTTTAGAAAGGCTTTCAACTCCTCAAGAAAGGGATATCTTGGGTTGAATTGGTACATTTGCGTTTTCCCCTGTGATTGTCTTACAAGGATTCCCCCGCGTTCTAGACGGGCCAATGCGATCTGGATGCTATAAATTGGAACTCCTAGAGCCTCTTTCATTCCTGTCGCGTATCCTTTTTGATTGGCAAGCAAGTAAAATAGGATTTTTTCTATTACCACATTGCCAAATAGCTTCTCTAACATACTACCAACCTTTTTAGTTATATTACCAAATTATTTGGTTTTAACACATCAAAATAACGCGCACTTCAAGTCATTAACATTTAATGAATTAAAGAACAATACCTCTTGTGATAAAAGTAGCATATACAGGATTGATCTCAATTTTTTTCAAGAACTAGCATAAACAAGCTAATCCAAAAAAAATCGGCAATTTTTGCCAATTCTGGAACTTCAGCTTTCTGGCATGCGACGCAAGCAAAATTCGAAGAAAATATTGCCGATGCTTAAGGTTAAAAAGATGTCGTCACTAGAGCACGCAAAATGCCAATTTCTGAGTTTTCTTGTGTATAAACAATTTGGCTACTAGACATAATGCAATTGAGAATACATCCAAAGACCTATGTCGTTTAGCGAAAGATCGATCTCCTTCAAAGTCAATAGAGTCCTAAATATTATTTTTTTAGGTCTCATTTTGATCTTTATTAGGGTCTGGTACTTAGCTGTGATCCAACACGACTTCCATCAAGCGCGTTCTTTAAAGCCTCAACGAAGAGTGGTCGTAGAGCGGGTCGAACGCTCTGGCATTTACGACCGTTTTGGTATCCCGCTGGCTGTCAATAAAATCCAATACAACGCAGCCGTCTGTTATGCACAACTAAGGGAAATTCCTACTAACGAGTGGGTTAAAGATGAGATGGGCAAGAAAGTACGCGTCCCTAAACGCTCTCAGTATATCAAATCGCTTGCTGAGATTTTGGCTCAAGAATTAGATGTATCTGCTACTTTTATTGAAGATTTAATTCACGCTAAGGCCTCGCTATTTCCAAACACCCCTTTTGCAATCAAAGAAGATATTTCAGAAGAGCAATACTTCCGGTTGAGGATCTTGGAAAAAGACTGGCCGGGCATCGTCTCCCAACGCAGTTCGCGTCGTTTTTACCCCCAAGGAAAAACTGGCTGCGATGTCGTGGGATATCTCGGCGCCATCAGCTCGCAAGAATACAATCGGGTTGCAGAGGAAATAAAAGTTTTACAAGAATATCTTGATGCACGCGAGCTAGGAGACATCGTAATTTTACCAAAAGGCTTTAACTCTCCTGTTGAAGTTAAAAAACGTCTAAAGGGGCTAAAAGAAAAAGCATATTCTATCAATGACCTTGTCGGGAAAGCTGGGATTGAAGCGCAGTTTGATGGGCAACTACGCGGTGTATTTGGAAGGACTTTCTATGAAATCGACACCAAAGGGAATTTTTTACGGCAACTTCCAGGATCATCGTCTCCCATATCGGGGGAAAGGCTCCATCTAAGCCTGTCCACTGAATTGCAAGCATATGCGGAAAAACTCCTCGCCTGGCAAGAACAGGACCGTGAAGGGGCGAAAACAGAAGATGCGCTTGCGCGCTTCCCTTGGATACGCGGAGGGGCAATTGTCGCTATTATCCCTAAGACTGGGGAAGTGGTCGCAATGGCTTCTTATCCTAGGTTCGATCCAGAAGATTTTTTGCAGACACGCGATCCTGCTCTTAAGCGACATAGGCAACGCCTCATTTCAAGATGGCTGGAAAATGAACACTATATTGGAATGATGTGGGATGGGATCATCCCCTTAGAAAGAGAACGCTTTTCTCGCGAATACGAAACATATTTTGACGAACCGTTGCCAATAAACTGGGAAACATATCTAAAAACTATCTTACCCCACGACAGCCCTGTTCTGTCCTCACTTGGAAAGATGGACAATGTCCTATCTGCAATTTCTTTCCAGAAGAATTGCGCTGCCTTACTGGAAATTTCAGGACAACAGGATTTAAGAGTAGCTTTTGACGTTCTCTACCCTTCTAGTGACCACAAAAAATCACGGGCGAACGCATCAAAAGCTGTCATGGACAGCTGCTTAGCCAGTTTACGCTCTCATATTGAGACGGCAGCAAGTCTGAAAAAGGCCCTTGATCCTTTTGTCGACTCTATCCAACACAATGATGATAAAGTCCTTTTATATGATCTCTGCCACCTCTGCGCCCCTAAAGAGAAATTCTCTGAAGCGCTTTTAGAAAAGATGGGTCACATTTCTCTCTCACAATACCGTGAAGAGTGTCAGGCCGCTCGTCGCATCCTGTATGTTCTTTCACCTGAAGCGCGCGAATTATTCCACACCAATCAATTCCAGAAATGGCGTGAAGAAAATTTTAAAACCTATCTAGCTGAAAAAAGAAAAGACGAGAAAAAAAGAAAGAAGGCAGCAAAGCCTTATACGGAATATTTAGACGAAGAAGAGCGGAAGCAATTCGATGAGTATTGGAGCAGAGCAAGCCATCCTCTTTTACAAGCTGTCCTCTCTTTAGATCATCACATTATTTCTACCAATCCTGACTTAATCACCTTAGAAAATTGCATTCTTCAAAACCGAACAATACTTCCAGATTCCGATCCCGTATTCAGACAACTGAGCAAAAATATCGAAGAATTACCAATCGATTTAGGTCTGCAATATCTCCGTTCATTCTCTGGTTTTGATGAGCTTAAACAACCTTTAGCTGGAAAGTACCCTCTCTTGCGCCATGAGAATAAAACCTACTTAGAAAAACACCTCGCTAGTGCTTTTTATCCGATTCATGGATTTGGTTATGGGAGATCTCAGGCCTTCCGACAAGCCTGCCCTCAAGGTTCAGTCTTTAAATTGATAGTGGCTTATGTCGTATTGAAGGAACGGTTTGATAAAATTAGCCGTACCATACGCCATCTCGAAGAGCTCAATCCTCTTACATTGATCGACGATTTAAAAGGAGATCCCAAATCCCAGAACTTGAAACAAATCTTGGGCTACACTCTCGATGGCGAGCCGATCATGCGTATTTATAAAGGTGGCTTAATGCCTCGCAGTAGCCACTCGAATATCGGAAAGGTCGATATGATTGGCGCATTGGAGCAATCGAGCAACATCTATTTTTCGATTTTGGCTGCCGAGCATTTACAAGATCCCCTTGCCTTGACATTAGCGGCACGTGAATTTGGAATTGGTTCTAAAGCTGGGGTTGACCTGCCAGGAGAATTTGGCGGGAAAACACCCGATGACATTCAGCACAATAAGACTGCACTGTATTCACTTGCCATTGGACAGCACTCTTTGATCACAACTCCCTTGCAAACAGCGGTCATGTTCTCGGTGTTTGTCAATGGCGGACAAGTCTTAAAGCCGCAAATTCTCCATCAAAGCACACGCTTAGTAGAAAATCCTAAAGCAGATCTCTTTTCTCTAAAAAGGAACTTCCCGTTTGAAGAAACTTTAGGCCTTTGCGGAATCAGCTTTCCTCTTTTTACTGAAACTGTTGTAAACAAGCCCAACTTCAAAGTAAACACCCAAGCTGTCCACGTCCGCAATACTATCGACTTCCCTGCTCCAATTCACGAGATGATCATGGAAGGGATGCGCAAGGTGATGATGGGCGATCGAGGTACTGCTAGGCTGCAGGCAGTGCGTCCTACAATCCATAATCCTGACTGGGTCCATCATTACAACGAACTGCGCAGCCAGATGATCGGCAAAACAGGCACTGCTCAAATCCTTTATAAGAAAACGGTGGACGCTGCATCAAAGGCACAGATGCACAACCACGTATGGTTTGCAGGGGCATTGTTCGACAAAGAAGTGACCGCAGAAGATCCCGGAGAGCCAGAGCTTGCTGTCATTGTCTATTTACGTCATGCAGAAAAAGGAGGGCGCGAAGCCGCTCCTCTTGCCACTGAGATGATGAAAAAATGGCGCGAGATCAATGAGAAACATCAGTAAAAGTTTATTGGCAGAGCGCATTTCGAGAGAAGTCTATTTTCCTTTTTTTCTTTCGATGGGGGGCATGTCTGTTAAACGAGCTGGACGCCAGGCTGCCCTTAGGGAATTGAGAATTGCAAGCACATCGATTATTTCCTGAGTTATAGCACCCGCGACTGGAGGAAGATAGCCCATGGCAGCAATTATCATCCCCAATAGCGAAAGCGATATCCCACCAAGTGCGCTTTGCAGTCCAATGGTACGCATCCGTTTACTGATATGGAGAAATTCGTCAACTTTTTCTAGCGAGTTGCCCATCACAACGGCTCCTGCTGCTTCAGCAGTGATGTCACTATTTTGACCAAAGGCAATTCCAACAGAAGCCACCATTAAAGCAGGAGCATCATTGATCCCATCCCCTAGATACGCTGTTTTTGCTTTACGCGTCTCCTCCATCACAATGTCAACTTTTTCTTCGGGGCTTTTATTGGCAAATACTTCGGAGATCCCCATGTAATCAGCCATGTATTTGACTTCTTCTTCCCGATCCCCTGAGACGATCATAATTTTTTCGATGCGATGCTTAGGAAATAAATGCTGAACAAAAGTCTCGCTGTCTTTTCTCGGCGTGTCATGGAAACGGTAATATGCTGCCA
>JBGAFY010000021.1:0-14277 GCA_044226975.1 Rhabdochlamydiaceae bacterium | reverse complement strand
CTTCGGAAGGAAGCTCTAGTCCACAAAAGAAATCATATTGCTGCATTAAATGATCGAAAGACTGCAGACACTTCACATCGTGATCGATGTAAACCCCGCCTTGGGAAAAAAGAATTTCGTATCTCAGCACGTCGGCTTTCTCTGCATAATTGTCAGACTTCTGAAAACATTCTGCTAAACAGTTCCATGTAAATGCGTCGATTTTCTTAACTTCCATATGAGGGTGCGGCAATGACCGATCTCGATCTGTCCAAAAATAAAACTTCCAATCGGGATGTAATTTTATCCAAGAAGCTACATTTTGAAGGGAGCTTTGGGGAAATTCTTTTGGGCCAATCCAAATAAAATGGGCGATTTTTGGTATTGGTTCCTTAAGAGAGGCTTTTGCTTGGTTCTCAAAAATCTGCCTAAAAAAAGCGAGATTTTCACGATCTTCATTTGAACGAATTAGACTCCAAGACGGGAGTTGGTTCCCCATCAGTTCATCAAAAGATTTTTGACTTAGACTGGCCAACTTTTCTTGGGGCGCTTTATCTTTGGGACCGATGAGCCAATATCCCCCCAAAAGCAGGAGGAGAAAAGGAACCATACAAACAAGGATGAGTGTTTTCTTCATATAGATTTTCTCAGGAAAACTACTATAACCATAAAAATGTTTATCCCCAAACAAGCAAATATTAAGATCCACTGCCTGTTTGTCTGTTTGCTCGTTTTTAACACGTCATGAGTGGCTTTTTCTAAATTAATGGTCACTTGATTTTTTCCTTCCGCCCAGGCGTTAGCAAAAAAATGTTGAGAATACAAAGGTGATATTCCTCCTTTTGCAAAAAAATAACCCGCTGGAAGTACAATGTTATTGCCCGGAGTTGTTTTAAGATGCTCTTTCAAGACATGTGTCAACGCAATGTATGTCCTATGCATGACGAGCTTCTCTTGAGTGGCAGGATCTCTCCCAAAAAACTGCATTTTAAGAGGGTCCCAATGATCATCGATCCATCCCATCACTTGATGGATCAAGGGATGTTTTGGCGCAGCCCCAATTAAACCATTGCCACAGGTAATGCGTGATCCAGCAAAAGGTTGGTGCGGAGGCTCTAGACCGCAGTAGAAGTCGTAGTCATTATGAAGAGGTTCAAATGTCTTTATGCAATTTGCATCATGATCTACGTATACTCCCCCTTCTCGAAAGAGTATCTCAAATCTCAAGATGTCGGATTTTTCTCCCCAATTCGAAGTATCTTCATATCTATCTCTTAAATGGGTAAACACAAAATTTTGTACTTGGCAGACTTCCATAGTACTGCATGGCGCTGGACGGTCGCGATCTGTCCAAAACTTGATCTTCCACTTGGGGTTCATTGCAATCCAAGAACGGACATTTTTAACTGATTCTGCTGGGAATGGCTTAGGTCCTAACCATATAAAATGCACTGTTGTAGGGATACGGGGAGCTACATTAGAAGTATTGGATTTCGGAGGGTGATGATCGTATATACTTCGGCATTCCTCTAGAAATGCAAGCTCTTCTGCTCCATCCAACCATTTCCAATGAGGTGTGTTCTTCCCCATCATAACGTCAAAATCTGCGCATCTGGAAATCCCATGAAGGGAAATCATAAGGAAAACAAATTGAAGAACTCGATGATGTTGTTTCTGGCTTAATAAATATAAGAAAAATTTCATCGTCTTCTCTTTAAAAAAAGTAAGAATTGAGCAAGTGATAATCCGCAAAGGATTGTGAGTGCCCAGTTATTTGGCGCTGTGATCGTTGCAAAGAAGAAATCGTATTTTCAATTTTGATGCTGCAAGCTCAAGCAGAAATTGGTATCACTCTAGCGCAATTAATTCTTGGGAAGCGGGTAAAACAATTATATTTTTTAGTTCGTCAGATGAAGTTGATTTTAATGCACTGTCTAATGAAAAAGAGAACACATGCTGCATCCGATAGACCGGTTCATGGATCCTTACCATAAAAATCATTGGCAGTTGAGGACCAAACAGTCTTTATTCTTTCTACAGCTTTGTGCAGGATTGGATGATTTGGAGCACAACCGATGATAGAAGTGCTAGGTCTGATCACCGAACTTAGAAAAGAAGTATCTACAGGAGCAAGAGTGCAAAAAAAGTTGAATCCCTTTTGATATGGTGTTATGGGCTTAAGGGGGATCGAACTACCGCTGATGGCAAAGCCGCCTACCGAGAGAAGGATCCCAAACTTTAATGCTTCTGTTTTTTCTGCTGTTGTTTGAGCTAAAAAGCAGCAGTTTTTTAGAGGATTTTCCTCCCAATGCCAAGGGTTATGCAATATGACTTCTAATTGCAGATCAGGTTCTGCAAGGTCTGTCCAGAGATGGATTTCCCAATTTGGATGTAATTTTTTGAACGTCTGGATCGCACTTAAAAATTTGCTAGAAAGGAGAACAGGATTGAGGCAAATAAAATGGACTTTCTCTGGAATAGCTGATGTAACTGAAGAGCTCTCGTCTTGATTGGCCTTAGATATATATAAAGACTTATAAAAAAATAGATTCTCTCTATCTTCTGCGGTAAGCCCATTCTTTTTTTCGTAAATTTCAAAATCCACATCCTGATCAAAATGACTACTCATGATTTCTGCATTTAGCAAAAGAGCAAAAAACAAAGTAATGAATTTTATATACATTAGACCTATTGCGTAGCTAAGAGCCTGTCTGCGAATTTTTTAATTTGCGGGTGTAATATACTCAAGTTGATATTATCCCTGCAATTTGAAGTCAAAAATCAGCGCAAAAGAACTCGAAAATCGACAGGCTCTTGTTACGCAAGAGGTCTATTTGATCAGGATGCAAGTTATACCGTTTGTGAAAAATAAATGCACATTTGAGCGCGTCAAAGACACGCAGTTCAACGATCGTAAGTCTCCCAATATTAGAAATATGGGAGCGACTTGTGATCGTTGAACCCCGTGGCTTTGACGCGCTCAAATGTGCATTTATTTTTTCACAAAACGGTATTAATTAGTTAACGCACGTCTTCCAAAGAATCCTCAACATTTTGAGCAATTTCATCGAAGTACTTCTTCTGCATTTCCTGTTGAAGGTCTGCTTTGACCATAAGCTTTACTAGGTCAGCAAAGGAAGTCTTAGGTTGCCATTTAAGAAATTTCTCTGCTTTTGCAGCATTTCCAAGTAATTGGTCCACTTCGCTTGGTCTAAAATATCTTGGATCAATTTTAATTAAAATCTTCCCGGTTTTGGCATCCACACCGCGTTCATCTATTCCTAGCCCTTCCCATTTAATATCAATTCCTAATTGACGGAATGCAATCTCTGCAAATTCGCGAACGGTGTGGTTTTCCCCAGTTGAGATAACAAAATCCTGTGGGTTTTCTTGTTGGAGGATCTGCCACATTGCTTCCACATAGTCTTTTGCAAATCCCCAGTCTCTTTTAGCATCGAGGTTTCCTAACATTAGAGAATCTTGCAAACCTAACTTTATTTTTGCAGCAGCTTTGGTGATTTTACGGGTGACAAACGTGTCTCCTCTTAAAGGAGATTCATGATTGAAAAGAATGCCATTGCAAGCATAGATCCCATAAGACTCTCTATAGTTTGAGGTAATCCAGTATCCAAACAGCTTTGAGACAGCATAGGGTGAGCGGGGATAAAAAGGAGTTTTCTCGGTTTGGGGGATCTCTTGAACCAACCCATAGAGCTCGCTTGTAGAGGCCTGATAAAAACGTGTTTTCTTTGTTAGTCCGAGTTGACGGATCGCCTCAAGGATGCGTAGCACGCCGATCGCGTTGACGTCCGCTGTATACTCGGGAATGTCGAAAGAGTCTCGGACCATACTTTGAGCTGCGAGATTGTATATCTCATCAGGTTGCACTTCTTGAATGACTTTAAAAATGCTGCAGCTATCAGTTAGATCTCCATAGTGCATGGTGATGGCGGGCTTCCCATTTCTTTCAATCTTTAATAAGTGATCAAGGCGTGAAGTATTTGTTGACGAGGTCCTTCTAATTACTCCGTGAACTTCATACCCTTTATCAATGAGAAATTCAGTTAAATAAGCCCCATCTTGTCCAGTAATTCCAAATATAACCGCTTTTTTACTAGGCAAAATTTCAACTTTTTCATCAGCGAAATTCTGCGAATGAAAAGAAGTTAGGCAAACAATTAATAATACGAGACCGCGTAACATAGCATCTCCATTTAGATGAGTTAGTTTTTCTGCATTTCAAGATATTTATGATATAGCGCTTCAGAGTTTGTCATTAGATAGTCTTTGGTAATTTCGTTTCTATCACCTAGCACAATTTTTTTAGGCTTTACCATATTGACATATAGATCGCGCATTTGATCATAACGATATTGCATGACCCATTCACGAGCTCGTGGGGCGTTCTGTAAATAACCTTGATAATTGTTGTAGACTTCGATCATTGCTTGAGCCAAAGAAGCTTCGGTACAATTTGACCAGGTCCCATAGGTAATTCCCCATGGATATTTTGCGGATTCTTCAATAGGAGATTCCACACTCTTTACCAGTAGTGAATCGCAAATTGTTTTTTGCGCAGTACTTTTGGTGACAATAGCAGGGATTCCAAGGGCCATCGCTTCTCGAGGTTGAATGGAAAAGCCTTCCCCTTTGGACGCACTCACATAACAATCAACCTTTTGGAACAAGTCTACATAAGCATCTCTTTGCAAGCTCATCACTGAAAAATTGACATTTTTAAGGCCCAATGCCGAAATCTCTTTTTTCAATTGTTTTGTATAATTAGCTTCTCCGGACCTGCTATTTAAAATAAGTTTGAAATTAGGATCGTTTCCAAAGGCTTGTGAAAATGCGCGCACAATTACCAATTGATTTTTTCTGTCACCACACCAGCCAAAGTTAGCAAAAACAAAAGGAGTGTTCTTATTTGCTTTTAAAGGAGGCGCAAGAAATGAGGCCAAGTCTAATCCCAAAGGTAAAACAAAAACCGGGATCTTTACTCCTGACTGAACGTAGACATCGACTAAGTAAGGATCAGGAACGACTGCTGCATCAAAATAAAGGTTTAGTATTAAAGTCCATTCAGGGGGTATGCGTGAGGATTCAAACATGGTATAAGCGATGCGAATTTGCTTATCCCAGAAAGCAGAGCCCACATGTTTGTAAGGTTCAAAATTTTGCCAATACAATGCATCTTCAAAAACAAGAACTTTCGACTCTTTTGCTTTTTTTTTGTCGGATTCTTTAATGATTTTAACGACTGCTTCTGGGACTCCTTCAAAGTCTTTGTCATGGAGCTTACGGGTAGCGACAAAACCCACATCGATTGAATCTTTTAAAGCATCAATCAGCTCTACCGACTGTCTTCCCAATCCATCAGCCATATTAACAAAGCCAATAACTGAGAGATAAGGGACCTTAGACTTTTTCACTTTAAGGTAATAAAGAGCACCCATCCCAAGCAATATGAATAAAATTACTACATAATTAAATAAACCATTTCGTTTATTTCTATTTTTCATTTTCACTCAGTCCCTTAGCAGAAGTTAATTTTAAATACTTGTCAAACAATTCTCTTGAATTAGTAATCAAGCAATCATCTTGTATTGTATTCTCAGTGCCTAATACGATCGTTTTTGGATTAAAAAGAGAAAAGAAAAAAGGCTTTAAAGATTCGTATCTATATCGGTTGACCCAGTCTCGGCTTTCTTGTGCATTGCCTAAATAGCGATCATAATTTTCATATACATCACGCAAAGCTGCAGCAACATCATCCTCATTACAATTAAAATGATGTCCATGTGATTCACCCCAATAATACCAGGCTTCTTCGTGAATTAATGAATCGACACTTCTTACAAGGCCACTGTCGCATAGTACTTTTGCCCTGTGTTTGCCGTAGCAATGACAGGGATACCTAAGGCCATTGCTTCTCTTGGGGGAATTGAAAATCCTTCTCCCTTAGAGATGCTCACGTAACAGTCGACATTTTCAAACACTTTAATATAAGCATCTTTTTCTAGGCATAATCTGGTGAATTTGATGTTATCCACACCAAGATTATTTATTTCTTCTCGCAATTTTTCGTCGTATCCCATTCCGCCATCTTTGGAATTGATCAATAGTACGACGTTGGGATCATTTTTAAATTCTTTCGCGAAAGCTCTCATCAGAGTTAAATGATTTTTCTTTCATACGCGATACTAAAATTTGCAAAAACAAAAGGTGTGTGTTTGTTGGATTTCAAAGGCCGCTTAAGCAATGGGTCGATATCAAAAGCTAGAGGAAGTACAAATACTGGAATTGTCACCCTGTTTCTTTATAGACATCAATTAAAAACTCATCAGGCACAACTACTGCGTCAAAGTAATTATTGAGGATGAATGTCCATTCAATCGGAATTAATGTGGATTCGAACATGGAATATGCTAAGCGTATTTCATTTGGGCCTTTCACTTTACCAAGCTTAAGATAAAGGTCCGCATTAGGTCTCCATAGGACGTCTTGAAAAAAAATCACCTTTCCACGACGTTTTTTTGGATTTTTGACCAGTTTTTTTAAATCCGCACTCAACAATTTATAGTCATCTTTCAAGACTTTTTGTGTAGGTTCAAATGATATGTCTAAAGAGTCTTTAAAACTTTCAATCAGTTCGATTGATAGTCTACCAATTCCATCATAAGGCCTTACTTGTCCCATGACTGTTAAATCGGGAATTTTTTTACTCTTCTTTGAGAATAATTTTTGTGAACACAAAATCCCTAAAGCCACAAAAACAATAATTGAAGCGAAAACGAATAACTTTTTCATAGGGTAATGATTTAATAAGGTTTTGCATGTAATTGATTAAGCCTAGGCTGGTTTTGAATATGCCTCATGCAGCGTTGCTGCAGCTCAAACCGCACTTTGTCGTCATTTAATGGGGAGCTTCTATTGTAAACGTAAAGGACTTCTTTAATAAAACAAAAATGCTGCCCTGCGAGTTCCGCAAGAGGAAACATCATAGCAAGATCTGCTGCTGATTTATAGAAAACACCCTCCATTTCAAATTGCTCCCTTGGGACCATTTTAAAAAGACCAGCATAAAAAGATCTTAAGTGGGAGAGGATGAATCCCTTTTTGGTATAACTGCGAAATGCATTTGCTAAAACCACTTTTCGAGGAACTTTACGGGCACATTCCCCTTTAGTATATGATGGATAATGCACGTAGCTGCCATGTGTCGCCCATACATTGGGATTGGAATAATATTTGTTCAGTGTGCTTAAAACCCCATCATGAGCAAGCCAGTCATCGCCATCCAATACCACTACAACTTCATTATCTTTACAAGTGTGGATCGCTTCGTAAAAATTAAACATTGCGCCTTGATTGGAAGGGTTTTTGTTTAAAGTTACCTGACCTGATTTCCCGGAGCTCTCTACAAACTGCTTTACTTTTTCATAAGTCCCATCTGTTGAAGCATCGTCGATATAGATAATTCGATAATTATGGTAGCTTTGCTCGAAAACTGAACGGAGATTCCGTTCACACCATGAACTATTATTATAAGAAGGAATAACCACCACGAACGAGGTGCTTTCTGGATGGTTGATATCTGAAACTGGAAGCAATGAAAGAACTTGCGGAGGATTTTTTTTATTGAAAAAAGCCGTCGTGACTAGCCCAATTGTTAAGATAGCAAGAGCAAGTACAATATAGGTCTTTCTCATCCGTTTTTCCTAAATAATGGTGCTGCGACGAAATAACACGTTGCCATTGCAGCAATGCCTAAGAAGATAGTAAACCCTGATAACCACATGGTCTTTTTCTTCAATTTTTTTACTGTTGAACCATAATCTGCTAATATATCTGCGTCTGATGTCCAGGCCATATTGACTCCTTTTCGAGTCGCAAAAATCCCTTTTTTGGAGCCTACGTTATGAAAATATCCAGCAGGAAGGACTATACTCGTTCCTCGAGTTTGGGCACTGCAGAGCTTGAATGCTCTTTTTAAAGCATCATCTAATCGTCTTTGAGCCAGCCTTTTCAATGTTTTTACATCGGCACCTGGATCGCTTTTTTTGACCATTTCCCATCGCATCAACAACCCTTCTAAAGCAATCCTCACAAATGAATGCTGGGGCTTTGATGCAATTATGTAAGATGAAAATGCTATGCTAGAACCTAAAAACGTTTTTTTTGGAACTTCTAATGAAGTATAAAAGTCATAACGACCATTTAAAGGCTTTAAACTATGTCGACATTGAAGTTGAGGGTCGAGCACAACACCACCTTCGTAGAGCAAGATAGAAAGACGAACGATTTCTTGGTACTCTAAAGGATGCAATGCATCAGTATCAATGTTCGAAAATGTTTTCGGAAGCAAGCGCACGTCTGCCCATGAGATCTTGCCATTGATAGGAAAAGTCTGCCCTTCCGTCCAAATTTTCACATTCCATCCCGGATGGTAATCTATCCAGCTCTGGATATTTTTAATAAAAATTTCATGAGGAGGATTAGCGCATAGCCAAATAAAATGTAAGGTCTGTGGGATTTTCAAGTTGCGGTAATCTAAATCTAATGCAGGTGGGGCAGCTGAATAATATTCATTAAATTGCGCTAGCCATTTGCGATCATCTGGCGTTTTTACCCACTTCCAAGTTTCAGATGATGACCTGCCCATCAACTCTTCAAAATCTTCTTTAGGTGAGCAAAATAATGAAGCAGATAAGCTCATCATTAAAAGAAAAGAAAAGAGAACTTTATTGCTTTTGTTGCGAAGAAAGAAAAAGATACCAATCATAGCCAACATTCCGCAAAGGATGATCTGCGCTCCAGTCAGCAAATATATTTTTTTTTCTAATGTCCTCAAGGACGCTTGCACTTTCAAGGCATCTCTATTTGCAGCATCTTTTAGAGGAAGCCAAGCAGCCGCAAAGCTATGCACTGAAAACACTGGCTGCAATGAACTCTGTGGATAAAAGAACGCTGCTGGGAAAATGATCGTATCCTTGGATGAGCGTGCAATTTCTTCCTCCATAGCCAAACTAAAAGGAAGATATGACCTGACAATAGTCTTCTCAAACACAGACAATTTACTAAAATCCTCATCCCACCTTCCATGAAGTATTTCCATACATCGCAAAATACTGGGATGCTTTGGAGCTACAGCAATAAGTCCATTGGCAATCGTTACTGATCGCATTCCTGTAGCAAAAATACTTTCTCTTGGGACCTGCAAGCCAGCAGCAAGACGATAATTTTGCACAATAGGCTCAAATGACCGCAGGCAATCTGCATCATGGTCTACGTAAATCCCTCCCTCTTGATATAGGATCTCATAGCGCAGAATATCAGATTTTTCACCCCAGGTCTCTGCTGTCTCAAATTCTTTTCGCAAGTAACTGAAAAGCAGCGGATCAATTCTTTTAACGACCATTCCCTCGCAAGGCGCTAGGCGATCTCGGTCCGTCCAAAAAATACATTCCCAGTCAGGGTGTCTAGCTATCCAATTTCTAACATTTTCGACGGAAAGATGAGGAAAAGGGCTTGGCCCAAGCCAAATAAAATGGATCTTTCGAGGAATTTTCTCTTCGTAACCACTGGTTTCAAGAGCCGCTTTATTCCTGTTGTATAAAGAGGCAATATTTTTCAAAAGCAGGAGATCTTCATCCCTTGTTAAATTCTTCCAATACTCAGTTTTTTTCCCTTCTAGCTTATAGAAATCTTCCTGTAGCACTTTGTGCATAAAAGCATCACCACAGCATGGGAATACTTCGAATATTAGGATGCACAAAATAAATCTGAAATATCGAATAGTGTTCATTTTCTAAGAGTTTTTACATCAGGTTTATCTAGTGCAACAAGTTTTTTTTCAAACGGGATTTGCTGGCTTTCAGGATAACAATAAGATGGGGATAAAATAACTGTCGGTGGATTGTCGACAAAATAACGGTTCAAGTGGCTCTCGTCATGCCATACCGCAATAAAATTTTTATCCAGATCTGCGTGGATTTGTTTTTTGACCTGTTGGACGATACGAATGAACTCCTCTCGGCTACCGCCAAAGAATCCCGCGGCAAAATAAGGAGAAGACCTTCTTTTTATTTTATCTACGTACGCAGTTGAAATCTTTTTTGTCTCAAACGGACCGCGCTTCCCAACATATCCTGGGCATAAGGTCCCTACTCTGTCTCCAAAAACCTCTTCCCCTACTTCGTTTTGGAAAAGCATATCCGCATCAATTGAATATACGTAATCTAAGTCCTTAAAAAGTGCGGCACTTTCAGCATAGATATCAAACCGCTTCATTGCATCAAATGGCCAACCAAACTGCTTATGCGGAACTTTGATGAGTTTATTAGACTTAGGAACTTCTCCATCTGTAAAAATGAAATAAGAAACCTGATGACCGGAAAGAAAGTATTTTTCTGATGACTCAATTAATGGAGGCACAAAACGGATATATTTTCCTGTTGCAACAATGCAAAGTCCAACTTTTTTTACAGAAGAACCTTCCTCAGATCGAACAAAGGCAGGAACCAATAAACAGAAACAGAGAATAAATAAAAGTTTGCGTATCATGTTAGGAAAAAAACTAACGAATTTGCCATTTAAATGGAAGAAACAGCAGCACTCATCACATTAAACTCCCTCTCATCTCTATACCCTCAAAAGACTCGAAAGCTATATGAGCATTTTGGCTCAGGAAAATCGTGTATTGAAGCAGGCATAAAAAAATGGACAGAAGCTGTGGGAGAAGACGTTAAATTTTTTTCCTATTTAGATGAACTCATCCAAAAAAAAGTATGGATCAGTGAACTTGATAGCTCCGAAAAACAAGGAATTGTAATTCTAGACCGCTCACGTAACCAATATCCGGAAAAATTAAAACAATTGGCAGATCCACCTTTTGCGCTCTATGTAAAAGGAGACATTTCCGTATTGCATTCTCCTATGGTTTCTCTCGTTGGAACCCGGTCATGTACAGAATATGGGCGGGAAATGGCATTCTTGCTTGCCAAAGAAACTGTTGAACTTGGGGTGGTTGTTATAAGTGGCCTTGCTAGGGGAATTGACACTGCAGCCCATCAAGGTGCACTATCTGTTTCTGGCAAAGCTTCCGGGAATACAATCGCCATCATTGGATCTGGGTTAAATAAAATTTATCCCTCTGAAAATATTCCTTTAGCTGAACAAATTTCAAAAAAAGGATGTATCATTTCTGAGCTTCCTATAAATACTCCCCCTTCAAAAATGCAATTTCCTAGGAGAAACCGCCTCGTTGCGGTATTATCTATGGGAATCTTGCTTGTCGAGGCTCCGGAAAAGAGCGGAGCCATAATTACTGTACAGATGGGAAAACTCAGAAAAAAATGTTTCACTATTCCAGGTCGAATCGATTATCCTTCTTTCAAAGGGAACCATTCACTGATCAAACAAAGTAAGGCTCAACTTGTCGAAAATGCTTTTGAAATGGTATCCAATCTTAATATCCCAACTCAGACGACATTAAATTTTGAAAAAAATTCCCGTTTCGATTTATCGCTTTTAAACAATGATGAGCAACAACTGCTCCAGCTCCTCTCCTTGCAAGAGATGGCCATTGACCAGCTTTCGATCGCACTAGATTGGCCTATGTCAAAGGTGCAGTCAGCATTAATGAACCTGGTCTTAAAAAAGAGAATTAGGCAATTATCTGGTAATGTTTTTAAAAAGGCATCCTAAATGAAAAAAGCCCTTATCATCGTCGAGTCCCCGACTAAAATAAAGACCTTAAAAAAATTTCTAGGTCCACAGTACACCTTCGAGTCTTCGCTCGGACATGTCCGCGACCTACCAAAAAAAGGATTCGGAATCGACGTCGAACACGACTTTGAGCCCCAATATGAGACTCTGCCGGATAAACAAGAAGTGATCGACCGCTTAAAAAAAGCTGCCAAGCAGGCGGACATAGTATATCTTTCGCCCGACCCTGACCGCGAAGGAGAAGCTATCGCTTGGCATATCGCATCCATCCTCCCTCCTAAAACTGCTTTTAAACGCGTCACGTTTAATTCGATCACCAAGGAAGCAGTTCTTGAAGCGCTTGAGCATCCTAGAGAAATAGATCAAGCTTTAGTGGATGCGCAACAAGCTCGAAGGCTCCTCGATAGAATTGTGGGCTATAAAATTTCTCCAATCTTAACGCGCCGAGTCCAAGGAGCGCGTGATGGAGGTCTTTCTGCAGGAAGGGTCCAATCTGTAGCTCTAAAGCTCGTCGTTGATCGAGAAAAGGAAATAGACGCATTTATTCCAGTCGAGTATTGGAACCTCGGAGCATTGTTAAAAACAAGTCCCGAGCAAAAGCCATTTTATGCAGCGCTGTTCTTAATCAACGGGAAAAAGATCGAAAAATCGCCTAGCGAAGGCGTAGAAACAATCTCTAATAAAGAGTCCTCAGAGAGAATTGTCCAGCTCCTACGCACTGCAAAATACCACGTTGAATCTGTAGAAAAGAAAGAAAAACGTCGCAATCCTGTTCCACCTTTCATCACTTCTACACTCCAACAAGAAGCCAGCCGTCACTATGGGTTCTCTGCATCGCGCACAATGAATATCGCCCAAAGCCTATATGAAGGGGTAGACCTTGGCAACGAAGGCGCTGAGGGTTTAATTACCTATATGCGTACAGATTCTGTCCGCCTTGCACCAGAAGCTATTGACGCAGCGCGCAAGTTCATCGTTAATAACTACGGCAAGGAGTACATCCCTTCCGAAGGAAGACAGTTTTTTACCAAGAAAAGCGCCCAGGATGCACACGAAGCGATTCGTCCAACAAACGTCTTGCATTCCCCAGAAAAGATCAAAAACCATCTGACTCCTGACCAATTTAAACTTTATCTATTGATTTGGAGACGCTTCCTCGCTTCTCAAATGACTCCTGCTGTTTATGACACCGTGTCTGCTGATATTGAAACAGACCGCGGCCTTCTCCTTCGAGCAACAGGGTCGACGATTAAATTTCCTGGCTTCCTCGCAGTATATGAAGAAAGAAAAGACCGTGGAGAAGAAGAAAAGGAAAAGGAAGATGAAGAAGACCGTATGCTTCCAGTCCTTCAAGAAGGGCAGAGCTTAAAGCTTGATGAAGTACAATCCCAACAATCTTTTACTAGGCCACCTCCACGATTTACTGAGGCTTCTTTAGTTAAAGAACTAGAAAAATCAGGGATTGGACGTCCTTCAACTTATGCAACGATCATGAACAAAATCCAGAGCAGGGATTATACCTCAAAAGAAAAAGGGGCTTTAAAACCAACAGAACTTGGAAAAGTGATCGCAGAAATGTTGGAGAACAACTTTAAGATGATCATGGACGTCGGCTTCACAGCTCAAATGGAAGACGCATTAGAAATGATCTCAGAGACCAAAACAAATTGGAAAGCGCTTGTCCGTGATTTTTGGGATTCATTCATACCTCTTGTCGATTCTGCCGAAAAAGATGCTTTTGTCCCTAAAGTATTAACAGAACATGACTGTCCACAATGTGGTCATAAACTGCAAAAAATTTGGTCAAAACGTAAATATTTCTTTGGATGCTCCAATTATCCTGATTGCTCCTTTACTGCCCCCGTAGAGTCCTTGGATTTTAAAAGAGAAGATTACGACCCTGATTTCAATTGGGACCAACTGTGCCCGATAGACGGCTCTCCAATGCAGCTCCGCTTTGGTAAGTTTGGTGCTTTTTTAGGGTGTACTCGTTATCCCGATTGCCGAGGGATCGTGAACATTCCTAAAAAAGGAGAACTTCCAGCTGAAGAAATGCCTCAATGTCCGGCGATCGGATGTGAAGGCCGCATGGTAATGCGCAGGTCCCGCTTTGGCAAGCCCTTTTATTCTTGCTCCACATTCCCTGATTGCGATGTGATCGTCAATCAACTCGAACAGCTGCATGACAAATACCCCCATCATCCCAAAACTGCCTATGTAAAAAAAGAGAAGAAATTTGGGCGTAAAAAAGGGGAAGCTGCGAAAAAAGGGGAGAAAGTAGGAAAAGGAGAAAAGCCTGCTAAGAAATCTAAAAAAGCTAAAACTAAACGGCAACAACCAGAGCTTGCCCTCTCTGCAGAGCTGAGCGCAGTGGTTGGAGCCGACAAACTTTCTCGACCTGAAGTCGTCAAGAAGATGTGGGATTATATTAAGGAACATAAACTCCAAGATCCGAAAAATAAACGGAAGATCATCCCAGATAAAAAATTGGCAAAAGTCTTTAAAAGCGATAAGCCGATCGACATGATGAAAATGGCTGGCCTATTAAGCCCTCATTTTAAGAAAGAT
>JBGAFY010000020.1:0-13476 GCA_044226975.1 Rhabdochlamydiaceae bacterium | reverse complement strand
GCGGGTTTTTTCGGGAATCCTATACTGAATGGCCATGCAAAATATGAGATTTTGGGCAATACCTTCAGGGGGAATAACCAGATGAATTCGAATTCTGGATCTGCTGTGACACTCATTGCAGAAGATTCTGCAACTGTTTGTCTCCGCATGCAACATAACCAATCCACTCAAGAAGCGACCCTGCCAGATTACGACTTAGAGAACATGGGAAGCAGCCAGTTCTCCGTTGAGCCTCTGGTCGGCAACACAGGCACTCTCAACCAATCGGGGACGACATCCGTTCCTCAGGGGTTTTGTAGCCCTTAGAAAGACTCATATTCAGAGAAAAAGAAAATGTGGGGCAACCTGGACTTGAACCAGGGACCAGCGGGTTATGAGTCCGCAGCACCCACACTACTTCCCAGCAGCTAACTCCCCGAAATCATAGCGGAAAGCGCCCCTTTCCATCCATCGCGAACTATCGTCATTTATCGCACTTTTTTGCATGCCAGTGGTCCACAAATGGTCCACGGAAATTGTCGTAGCATGATACGACTTTTGAGCTGTTCGGAATCCTCGAATGGTTCAATTTTCTATAAATCGTTAAAAATAAGACATATAACGAATCTTTTAGGGTGCGCGGGTCTTTTTTGTTCAACTGTTCAATATTTCTGTCTGTTCAATATATATTGAACAGTGTAATATAATGAACAGAAGGAGATCGCAATGAAAGGTCGTTTCCTAGTAAGTTCCAATGAAGATGCGGCAGAAGGGAATGTCTATGCAGACAAGTCTTCCCTTGTTCTTGATTGGCTACTCCGAGAAGGGCTTTCCAAAGAAAGCTTCTCGTTGAGAGAAGTTGCTAAAGAAGCGGAAGTAAGCCTCGGTCTAGTTCAACGTGTTTTCAATATTCTGGTGCAAAAAGGGCTTCTGCAAGTTCAGGGTGTAAGAACTGCCAAGAGATTTTCATTTAATAAGCCAAAAGAACTTCTAGAAAGCTGGTTAGAGCACTATAGTATCGTGAAAAAATGCAAAATCAGGACATATCGTTCCGCTCTTTCTGGAAAGTCAGAATGGTTCAAGGCTTTAAAGAAATCAGGATTCGGGCAAAGTGTAATCTTGGCCCTTCATTCAGCAGCCGAAGCACTTGGGCTTAAGAATACCAACCTGGAAGGACTAGAATTGTATGTTCTTGATCCTTCCATTAGAGCGAAATTGGAAAATGCTTTGCAATTGGAGCCCCAAGAAAGAGGCTACGAGGTTTTGTTGATCGAGCCTTACTACAAAATGCTGCTTAAGCAAAATAGGAAGGATGATAAAGAAGTTAGCATTTGCCCACCGCTCCTTACCTTTTTAGATCTTTATCATTTTCCCCTGCGAGGACAAGAACAAGCAGAATTTATAGCTCAGCGAGCGCCTGAACTGAAACGCATCTACAAAAACCTCAAGCACAAATGAAACAAGTTCAAGAAGACAAGATCATTTCAGAATTTTTAAAATCACTGGGACCATGGAGAGAATTTGTTGTTATCGGAGGCGGTTTTGCTCTTTTCATTTACAAGCTTTACCTCGCCGATCCCAAACTCGAGAATCTCCCTGTAGGAACGCGTGATATTGACTCGTTAATTCCCAGAAAAGTTCCTGAGATCTCTAAAAAGAACATCGCCAAATATCTCAATGAAGCAGGCTTTATTCATGTCTTCAAAGATGTCGATATTCCTGCAACCGAAAGTTTTGTGAAAGAGATCGATGGGGTAGAAGTAGAGATCGAGTTTTTAACGGACTCGGCCACCAGAGATGATAAGAATAAAAATGTCGTGATCGCAGGCATTGTTGCTCAGCCATTGAGCTATTTGACGCTGAGCCTGCAAACGACAATGGAATTTCGAACCTATTCAGGAGAAGCGGGAAAAGTCGTCTCACCTGGAGCATGGATCTTCCATAAAGGGCTTACTTTTACCAGGCGAAAGAGCGCATCAAAGATGCTCAAGGATCTCTATGGGATCTGGTACGTAGCTACGCAGTTAGTGGATTTTTCCGAACAAGCGCTTGCTGAATTTGCTTTCCTCTCTCAGCAGCATCCGAAATGGCTGCAGACGTTTCAAAAGCAATTGTCCAATTGGATGAGTCAGGCTTCTCCTGCTGAATGGTCTAAGTTAGAATCTCAAGATCCATCTGGTAAGTTAAAGAAACTGGGTTTTGAACGCATTATAAAGAGGCTGCTGGCCTTCTAGCCAATCCTAGAGATAAAAATGAATAAATGGTTTACGTCTGATACTCACTTTTCTCATACCAATATCATCCGTTACACCGGACGACCTTTCCAGTCTATAAGCGAGATGGATGAACGGCTTATAGAGAACTGGAATGCTCATATTGCGCCTCAGGATACCGTCTTCTTTCTAGGTGATTTTGGTCTTGGTACAACCGACTTTCTTGCCGATCTTTGTGCGCGTCTCCATGGAAATAAGATTTGCATTCGAGGCAACCATGATGGCACCCCCGCTAAAATGCATAAGATTGGATTCTCTCTTGCCCTAGAGTCGGCTTTCTTCAAGATTGGTCGACACCAGGTTGAGCTTGTTCATATCCCCAGTCAACCGGCTCCGCCTCATTTTCAGCTCCACGGCCATGTACATGAAAAACGACCTCAATCTTTCCGTCGAAGTCTGGGATTACAAGCCTGTTCCTAAAAAGGCGATTGTGGCTCTGCTTGATCGAGCAGATCCTCTCTAAAGTTTTCCAGAGCCTTATAAGGCTATGTGCTGGCAAGGCAAAAAATAAGTTTATCTAGAATAGAGCGTACTTCTTTGGCTCGTGCTTGAAATTTCTCGATTCCTTGATTTCTATCTATGCTGAGGACCGCTTCTTTTATATCTGCGCTGTCTAAAATATTTCTCTTTCCGTCAGTAGAAAGAATTTGTCGGCCTGTTGGATCGATGCCCATGCGCTTCATTAGGGTTACGAAGTCCGCGTGAAGAAGTTTGTTTCTTAAAGGGCGAAAATCCTCAATCTTCTGCCGTTCATCTGGCTCTAATTTATCGTGAAATATTTCATCTATTGCTTGGTCAAGAAAAGAGAGTTCACAATCCCAGTATTTGTTAGATGGAAGTTTTTTGGGCTTATTGCTTGCTTTGTAGATATTTACGAGTTCTTTTAGTTTGTCTCTCACCTGTTCGCACAGTTGACCAATTAGGCGCATTCGCATTTCTACTGCCACAGCAGAACCTGAAGCTGCTTCCAGTTTGAGTTGGATGTTGTTTAAGTTTGTCAGCATTGCGCCAATTTCACCAGGTGTCATAAGACATTCTCCTTTTTTTATTTTCGCAGGAATTGACATATATTGTCATGATAAGGCATAAATTGTCAAGAAAGGGAGGTGTGAATTATGATGACACTTGATCAACTGGCTTCTTATTTGAAGCTATCCTCGAGAACAATTCATCGGTTGCTCGAGAAAAACACTCTGCCGTTTGCAATGAAGATTCAGGGGTCGTGGCGTTTTCGTGAAGAAGACGTTGTGAACTGGCTGAAAAAATCATAAAGTTTCGGAATGTTTTAATCTTGATGATGTTGATCAATTGATTGAAGGCTGCTACAGTTTTAATGAAAAAATAAAAATTTTGATATCTCTGTTACAACCGCTGTCAAATTTGTCTATTTCGTCAAAATCTCAAATGTTTTTAGTTGACCTGCTGATAGAGCTATTTGAGAATCCTCATGGACATATCTATCTTCATCATCCTGATATTCAAAAGCTATATGAATACATTCTGCCACGTCTAAATCAAGATGTAGCCACGTGTGCGCATTGCGCCTATGACAAATTACGTTCACTCTATCGAACGACCCTTTATAACAAAGAACTTATGCAACCCATATTGGTTTTATTGGAAACTCGTTTTCCTATCCTTCAGAAGGGGCACAAGGACCTAATTGAAAAGATAGTGCGAAGATCTGTTGATCTTTGCTTGCTTGATTTTTTGAAGGATCGAAAGGAGTCGATAGATGAGTTTAAGCAGCACTTTCCCAATACGCACCAATTATTCATCCATCCATTGGAGAGCAACAGCAGCTATCATTCCATCCCTCTCTATATTTTCTATTGTAATCCTGTATTTTTTGGATGGCTTTGCTCTTACTTGAGCAATCTTGATAAAAATGGTAGAGCGAGAGGATTCATTGAAAGATTGGAAATGTTTTTGCAAAAGCTGCCAGAAGTTCTAGATGAGGAGAATCGTCAGATTTTTTTACGTAAATTTGAAGAGGTAGTGATATCTACCAAGAAAAGCTCTCTCCATGAAGTTTCTGATAAAGCTTACGGGTCATATGCTGAAATGCTTTACCTTGAAAAACACATGCATAACCTGATCAAAACTGATTTTCCTATAGATAAAATCGAGATCCCTGGGCAGGCAGCTCAAAAAATTTGCGACTTTAGACTGATCAGTAAAGAGATGGTTTGCAGGATCGTGGAAATCAAGGGAAAAACACCAGGTCACGGAGTTGATGGTTCTCTTGGGGTTTTAAATGATTTTTTAATAAATTACACCCCAAATTTAGTCAATTTATTGCATTATGTTTGTCCTGAAATTGATCTATCAGAGTTGTTTCCTTCTTTAGTGTGTTATGAACCGGCAGATTATGAAGTCCCCACGGCTATTTCTAAGTTTATCTTTCGACAAAGAGTAATCGATAGAAATTTGACTAGGAAAAAAATAAAAAGACAGCACGAACAGGAACTGATAAGTGATATTTTGTATTCTTTGTATGATGCCCATATACCATTATCAACGGGGCAGCGAATTGGTGAAGATCAAGAACGGCTCGAACAAAAAATAAGCCTAGCGGAATCACTTTACGAAAAAGAGTTCATAGAAAACACCATTTCAAGTGCCCTTGAAAAGTTTCGATTGGAAAAAGAATGGGCCCAACATACTTCGCATAATGTAGATAGTTATGTACTTTGCTGGCTTTTTTCACTGCCGCCTAGTCTAATTGTAGATGTTTATGCAGAGGATGATACTCCCACTTTGACTTTAAGAGAAAATATTCAGAGAAGGATTGTTGAGACTTGTTTAAAAGCGCGTTTGAAGGCGTTTCCTGAATTGGAAAATGAACGAGTAGAGATTATCTTTCTTAGTTAACGACCCGTAGTCTTCTCGCTAATCAGCCCATGTAAAATAGCATTTTTCCCCACCGACGCCATTTTTCGTTCCAACAGTCTGCGATAAAATTCAAACATTTACAACTAATCTCGTGCTATAACAATAGGAGGCAGCATGGAAAAGGTGGAAATGTCGGCAGGCTTAAAAGCTGAGGAATTGAGAGGAATCACGATGCGTACGCATAGGCACTGCCAGTCCTATCGGGTTCGCATTCGGATGAAAGGCGGGAAATATTTCGATAGGTCGTTTAAGTCGAAGACCTTGGCTAAAAAATGGAAGAGGGATATGGAATCGGCTATAGAGCACGATCGTTATGAATTCACCAACCCAGCAACAAAACATACGCTTGCAGAGTTGATCGATCTTTAGATAGAGAGGGTACTTCCATCCAAGCCAAAAAACGCGAAGAATAATTGAAGACACCTGATTTGGTGGAAGCAGGAGCTTGGCCATCTTCTTTTGGCTCAGATCCGACCAAGCTTGATTGCGGAAAAGAGGGATGATTTGCTTGCGGGGTTTGTGAGAAAAGGCAAGCTGCGCTCTTCCTCGACTGTTGTCCGCTATTTGAGCAGTCTTTCTCACGTTTTTTCAAAGGCTGTTAAGGAATGGGAATGGGTGAGAGAAAATCCGGTCCTTAAGATCGAAAAACCAAAGCAGTCGCAGGGGCGTAGGCGGGTTTTAGATGTAGTAGAGAAAAAAAGTCTTCTCAAAGCATGTGAGGAGAGTGGTTCAAAGGATTTATTTCTGATCGTTGCGATGGCCCTGGGGACTGGGAGCGCAAGGGAGAGATCATGAGTTTGCGTTGGAAGAATCTGAATTTGCATCTTGCTCCAGAGAAGGGGATTATTTTTCTCGAGAACACAAAAAATGGAAATCCACGGCCAATTCTTGTCACGGGGCTTTTGTTGAATCTGCTGCGAGAGCGGCGTGCAAATCAGCGAGGTGACGCTCTGGTTTTCTCTTCTCCCAATTGCCCGAGTCGACCTGTCGATATTCGATCAGCGTGGGAATGCGCACTAAAGAAGGCTGGAATCGAGGGCTTTGTATTTCATGGATTGCGCCACCAGACAGCTTCTTATGCGGCTACGATCGAAGATAACCCGCTTGTGATCGGAGAGCTGCTTGGACACGAAACGCTTCCAATGACCAAGCACTACGTCCATCTCCCCAGCAGCCATATGCATGTAATGGTAGAGACTCTGCAGACCAAAATCTTTCAGAATTATCGGGAGGGGAAAAATGAACAGCTTAGAAAATGACGGCTTTCCCGTTCGCACGTTTTGGCGACCCGAATTGTTGACCAGTGAAGAGCTTCAAGCAAGCCTGAAAGATGAGTATTGGACGGCAAGAATCGCCGCTTATCGGGCTTTGGGTATGAAAACTCCCGATGTGGGTAGTCTAGAAGAGGAGAAACGGCTTTGCCCAGATTTTGAGAAATATCATGCACTTTTTGAGTCTTGCTTTGAAAAAGGGAAGATAGTGGTTCATCGCCGTTGCTTAGAACATGGAAAAATGGTCTGTGCCGCGATGCCCGTGGATTGGCTTAAACTCATTCACAAAGGGCCGCTGAGCGATGATGGGATCGAGGACAAGGATGTGAAGAAAGCTGGGCTTTACATTTCTCCGGAGCTTACTGCTGCATGGCTTCTAATCGAAGGGAGGGCTTGCTTATCGAAAAGGCGGCCAGCCCATGAGAGAGAAGATATGGTTTTCATATCAGGTTTGCCCAAGAGATGCAGATACATTCCTAAAATTCGCAAGAGCTGCTTCCAGGTTCTCAATAATCTCAGATGCCAGTATTTCCGGATCGGGGAGATTATCGAGATCGGTCAGGCTTTTATCTTTAAGCCAAAAAATATCCAAGCTGGTTTTGTCTCGGGTGATCAATTCTTCATAGGTGTATTTGCGCCAACGCCCTTCTGGGTTAGTCTCAGGGTTCCATGACTCTTTGCGAACATGACGATTTTGTGGATTGTAGCATTGAATGAAGTCTTGCAGATCGTTAAATCGCATTGGCTGCTTCTTCAGCGTATGGTGGACATTCGTTCGATAATCATAGTACCAGACCTCTTTTGACCAATGAGATGGGCTTGCTTCACGGTTATCAAAGAATAGCACGTTCGCTTTGACTCCAGGTGCGTAAAAGATGCCAGTCGGTAGCCTCAAAATTGTATGCAGGTCAGTATTCTCTAGAAGCTTTCTCCGAATGATTTCTCCTGCGCCACCTTCAAACAGGACGTTATCAGGCACTACAACAGCAGCTCGTCCGGTAGTTTTGAGCATCGTCCGAATATGCTGAACAAAATTGAGCTGTTTGTTGGAGGTAGTCGCCCAGAAGTCCTGGCGATTGTATGTTAAATCGTCCCTCTCTTGCTCTCCTTCATCATTGGTAAAGCTCATGCTACTTTTTTTGCCAAAAGGAGGATTAGCAAGGACATAATCAAATCGCTGCCCGCTATCCGCAATGAGCGCATCATTTGGAGAGACTGGGGTATCGCCGTCAATCTCGCCAATGTTATGGAGGAACATATTCATGAGGCAAAGACGGCGTGTGTTTGCGACAATTTCATTCCCATAGAAGGTTTCGCGCTTTAAAAAGGCTTTTTGGCTCTTGTCTATTTGAGCCTTGTTCGAATTGATGATGAAATCATAGGCAGCAAGAAAAAATCCTCCTGTTCCACAGGCAGGGTCTGCAATCGTTTTGCCAGGCTCAGGGCGGATGCATTCCACCATGGCTTTGATAAGCGCGCGAGGGGTGAAATACTGACCTGCTCCTGATTTCGTGTCTTCGGCGTTCTTTTCTAAGAGGCTTTCGTAGATATCTCCTTTGATATCGGCCTCCATGACCACCCACTCAGTCTCATCGACCATACTGATGAGGCGATAAAGTTTGGCGGGATCTTGGATTTTGTTCTGCGCCTTGGTGAAGATCTGGCCAAGCATGCCTTTTTTGGATCCGAGCTCTCGTAATACAGTGAGGTAATGTGTTTCTAGCTCTGCACCTTTTTTTGATTTAAGGGTTTGCCAACCATAGGCTTCTGGGATTCCCACATTTCTATTGTAGGGCGGTCTAGAATATTCGTCGGCCATTTTAAGAAAGATAAGATACGTCAGTTGCTCAAGATAATCACCATAGCTTACGCCGTCATCGCGTAAAGTGGTACAGAAGCTCCAAACCTTGGATACGATTGATGCAGTGTTCATGTGGTGACCTTTTGGAGTTGTTTGGATTTCTTTTTTGGGGGCTTTGGGATCTCTTTTTCAGCTGTAATGCGCTCTAAAAGAATACTGGCAGACTCATCGGTTGCGTCTTGAGAAACTAGCTCTCCTGAAAATGCTATTTTTAGGATGCTCTGGCGAATATTTTTAAGCTTTTCCGAAGCTATGTTGATCTGCTGATTTAACTGAGTTGCGATCGATATATTATCTTGTAGTTTTTTGAGAGTTAATTTTTGTAGAGATAATGGAGGCACTATTAACTCTAACGCCAAAAAACGCTCTTGGGTCAAGTTAACGCCACTGTCGTTAATTCCTGTTTTTAAATATTCGATTTTATCAATTATATGTGGTGAATTGAGCAACATTTCTAAATATTCAGGTAAAATCATGTCTTGATTGACTTTTATTCTATAGGCTTTGTCGCACAATATCAATCGTTTGCGGCACTCTCTTACTAAGCATGCAATTCCTACGCGATTCCTAGGGCCTGCACGCGTGACTAAAATATCACCAGTGACAATTTCCAGATGGGGCTTTGGTTTTAAATTTTTTGGCAAAAGCTTGTTTTCATCCTCGAGAAATTCAAAGTTTTGAATGGCTGTAGTTTTAATAACAGCCCAATCATTCTCATTAGTGGACGGTTCATTCAAGCATTTTGGACTCCATCCTTGTCCATGCTCAGAGATCACCTTTGATAGATTTATTTTACAAGAATCATCAAAAGAATTTTTTATGAGGCCGAGAGAAATAAGAAGCCCGCCTGTAGCAGCATTTCTGATCAGCGATTGTTGATACGCTTTTAGGAGCTCCTGCGCTTTCAGCAAATTTTCTATGCCCTTATCGATTTCAGAGAAAAGCTCTTCGATTTTGGCGACTATGCGTTTTTGCTCTGCGATGGGAGGTAAAAAGACACGAACATATTCAGAAAATTTTTTGGTGATTCCACCCTGAGCAGCTCCTCGGAAATCTTGTAAGATCTGTTTTTTCCCTGTCTGAGACCAGAGTTGATAAAAAATCCATTTTGCTTCTATATATCTTGGAATTTTAAGACGGAAAAGGTGTTCGTTGATAGCCGCAATTTGATAGGGGAATTGATTTTCTACAAACGATGTTCTGCCCGTTGTTGCTCCGTCTTTTACAACTAAAATGTCGCTGCGTTCAATTAATCCTGAGGTCATCTTCTGAAGGAATTCAAGTGGTATGAATCGAATTTTGGAAAAATTGAATCTTCCATCCGAACTTAAGTGCTCTCCACCTAGGCTGGGAATGCCTTGGTCATAATGATCCACGCCACCTTTGGGTCGCTTTCCAGATTCAAGAGATACGAGAATATCACTGAGTTTACATTCGATCCAATTTTTGCGATAATTTGCCATTCTAAATTGCTAATACCTCGTTAAGCTCAAGTATCAAACCTTCAAACTTTTCTCCAAAAAGCTGATACATTTTTCCTAAGCCGCCCTTGGAGTCAAAAGGGGCCATATCCAGGTCTGATTTATCCATATGGAAAGAACTGATAATATGATCACGAATCATTCTTAGCCAGGCCATTTGTTCTTCATTGAATTTGCCTCCGTGTCCGCTATGTCGCTTCATGATCCAGTTTTGGAAATTACGCCGCACGGTTTCTGAGTATTCAGCGACTTTCTGATCGATCCCACATGCGCGACGTATGAGGGCAACCAAAGCAGTGAGTTCATTCAGGGGTTGGGCTCCTTGATATTCTTCGAGCTGGGCATAAGCCATCCATACGCGTAAAGGGGCCAGTTTGGGTTTGTCTTGCCGGAGTTTGTCTAGAACTTGACGAATCATATCGTAGGTGATTTCACGCCGCCTTTGGGGCTGACTATAAAATATGGAGAGCGCTTCGATCTCATCGCGATGGATTTCCAGATATTCTTGAAACTCTTTTACTAAATTTTGAGCATTTTCTTTGGCGTCACCATCCCATTCAGAGCGTAGGAGGGCATCCAAATTATCATGGTCGATCGTTTGTTCTTTATCGCGACGAATGTTTTCTAAGAGCTCGACCATTTCTCCATTCAGCACATAGGCCGCTTCACCTACAAGGAGCTCTTGGGCTCGCAAACAATCTGCATCGCTCGGTTCGGAGGATTTATCGACCGTTTGCATGTCCCGAGCTTTATTTTCGATCTTGTCAGGGTCTATGGCAGCTAGGAGATTGTTGATGATTGTGCTGAGCTCAATGCCTCCTGATTGTTGTTTAATTCGCTGGAGATCCTTTTCTTCGAGCTGCTTATTGAGGCGGGCTAACCTGCCAGCGAGAGAGCTGACGGTATCCTCATCTCTAGCTCCCATGATGATGCTCATTGCCAAGTCTTTTAAAGGCACTGAAGGCTTGGTGATCAAAGGCTGGCTTGCTGTTTTCAGCGATTTTGTAACGCCGATGGCATCGACAATCACGTAATGCGTTTTGGCGCTGATTGCGGATGGGGTCACTTTCTTTAGTTCGTCGTGGCCGAATGTACGTGTTCCGCGCCCCTTCATCTGCTCAAAGTAATTGTGGCTCTTCACGTCTCTCATAAACAACAAGCATTCAAGAGGTTTTACATCCGTGCCTGTAGCGATCATATCGACAGTGACCGCAATTCGAGGATTGTAGTCGTTTCTAAATTGAGCGAGGACTGATTTCGGGTCTTCTTCGTTCTTGTAAGTGACTTTTTTGCAAAATTCATTACCCATGCCAAACTCTTCTCGGACGGTTTGGATGATGTCGTCGGCATGGCTGTCAGTTTTTGCAAAGATTAGTGTTTTTGGCACTTCCTTGCGCCCAGGGAAAATGTCAGGCAGGCTATCTCTAAAGGCACGCAATACAGTCCTGATCTGGTCTGGATTTACGATGTCACGGTCTAACTGCTTAACAGTATAGGACTCATCCTCATCTTGCTGTTCCCACCTTTTCTTGCGAGTTAGACGCTCTCTTTTCTGAACTGGTTGATTCGCCTTGATTGTGCCACCGAATTTCGTTCTTTCAGTTTCTATGACATAGATTTCATTGCCGACGTTCACTCCATCGGCAACAGCGGCTTCGTGGCTGTATTCGCTGACCACGTTTTTCTTGAAAAAGCCATAGGTTCGATTATCCGGAGTTGCGGTTAGGCCGATCAGGTAGCCGTCAAAATAATCGAGAACTTGTTGCCATAGATTGTAAATGGAGCGGTGGCATTCATCGATAAAAATGAAGTCGAAAAACTCGATCGGAATTTTGCCGTTGTACACAACTGGAACCGGTTTTTTTTGCCTGAGCCATTTCCAGCGGGATTGATCTCTTCAGCAGACTCGTCTAAAGGCTGTTCTTTTTAACAGCGAATACATGCGCTGGATGGTGCTAATGCAGACTTGGCTATCCCTGGCGATAAAGGACGATTTGAGCCTTTGTACGTTGTAGAGCTCTGTAAATTTGCGGTTGTCGTCATTGGGAACGAAGGACATGAATTCTTGTTCGGCCTGCTCTCCCAAATTTTTGGTGTCTACCAGAAATAGAATTCGCTTAGCATTTGCATGTTTTAGGAGGCGGTAAATCGTAGTGATTGCCGTAAACGTCTTGCCCGCGCCGGTGGCCATTTGAATCAATGCACGCGGACGATCCTCTTTGAACGATGATTCAAGATTTTTAATCGCAGTGATTTGGCAATCTCTTAGCCCTTCTACATTGAGGAGAGGAATTTGCTGGAGTCTACTCCGAATCGAGGTTTTTTGAATAAGCCACTCGTTTAAAGTTTCGGGGCGGTGAAAATTGAATACTTCGCGGGATCTTGGTTTTGGATCTCTTCCGTCGGTAAAGCGGGTAATGATCCCAGTGCTCTCATAAGTGAAAGGTAAGGTTTCCTTGTTATTTACCCACTTCAGTTTGGCTGCGGCGTATTCGCTGGACTGTTCTTCAACGGTTGTGATCCGATGACCCCAGTCTTCTGGTTTGGCTTCAATGACTCCCGCAGCTTTTTTATCAATGAAAAGAACATAATCAGCAGGACCGACGTCTGTTTGGTATTCGCGAACGGCAATCCCGAGACCGGCATTCAAGTCGATTTTTTTGCTAGCCTGGACGAGCCATCCGGCCTGTTCAAGTAGGGAGTCAATTTTATCACGGGCAATTTGTTCTGGATTTTGATTTCTATAGTTCATGCTAAGGCTGCTCCTATTTCCACTTGTGCAGCCAATCGATAGCTGCATAGGTCACAGGTGTCGTTAGGAGATGGAGGCTGTGAAGCCATCAATACAGCATGAATCTCAAGTAATTTGGGCTCTACCAAGCTGTCATTGCCGAGGTAGGGGATCATCGAGATTTCAAATTTCAGGCATTCGCCAAATTCGGGGAGGTCTTTCTTTCCATTGCAATAGACAAAATAGCCAGTGGGTGAGACCGGAAAGCCATTTTTTCTGAATTCCCATTGGTAAATTTCCATTTGCCTTTTGTAGCTAAGCTGCCAGTCGGCATCTAAATTGATTTCGCCCGCCTTGCTTGTTGCTTTGTAGTCTACGATGATCAGTTCTCCGGAGGGAGAGATCCAGACGTCGTCGATGGCTCCTACAACTAAAAATTTGGTCGGAGGATTCGTATAGATAGGAAATGCCCTTGATTCTTTCGCCATTCATCCAGTTTTCGGTGCTGGAAGGATTGCATCGTCTTGTGCTTGATCATTAGGGGATGAGCTTCGCCTTTTGCGCGGTATAGGTCGAATTCCTTTTTCAAGAGATGGTCAACGGCAGAGTTTAAGTTGAACGGGAGTCCTCCAGGTTGCGCAACTCCAAGTTTGCGATCGAGGTAGAAGCAAAAGGGGCACTCACAAAAAAGCTCGATCTTTGAGCGGCTTAATTTGAATGGTTTTGTGTCTTGAGGATCAAAGCCCTTTCTTTTCATTTTCTTCCGTTTTGGGTTGTTGATTTAACGTATAATAAGATAGCAGAATTACAAATAAGATGATATTTTGATTTATTGTAAATTAAACTATTTCGTTTGAATTTGAAGAGTTGATTGTTTTTTGAGAAATGGCTGAAATGAGGGCGATTGTTGTAAGCTCCCAAATCACCTAAGAGATGGCCTCCTGCATCAAGCAGATATGGAGTTACCTTCTTGGTGTACGTATTC
>JBGAFY010000280.1:0-2045 GCA_044226975.1 Rhabdochlamydiaceae bacterium | reverse complement strand
CTTCGCCGTATTTATGTCCCGCCGAGTCTACTGCACCAAAATAGAGATAGGCGTAAAACCTCTCTGGTGTCGCTACTAATTTCTCTAATTGGGCCAATCCATCTTGAAAATGTTCAAAGCCGATCCGTTTTGCATGGCCAAACATACATTCTGAATAGGAAGAAAATACAATATCTTCCGATTGGATCACATACGAGTTAATTCCCTGCTCTTCCAAGGTACGATAGATCGTGTCAGTGGGGAATATAGCAGAGGGCTTAAGGCCTGCTTTTTTTAACCCATCGGTCTGTTTGTCACCAGCATAAGTAAAGAGCAAGGGAGTGATGATTGCATCTGCCTTAGGCTCATACATATACCATTCATATACTCCACTTTCTCCCACAGAAAGTCCTGTGTTGATACACGTGATGTGGTTTGCTGTTGTAGAGGGAAATTGTGAGGTGATCTTCGAACATATGCCATGATCGAGGAATCTCTTTAAAAAAGGATACCTGTCAGCGTATTTCTCAAAAAACTTCCAGCCAAACGCATCAATTAAGACAACACAGACCTGATGGTAGGGCTCCGATAAATTAGGCAAACAATCCCCAGGAAGGGTCCTGTCCATGGGAATCCCAAACAAACGCATTAAAGTATGTGGAATGCGTGAGAAACAGTATGAGGAATATAATGGACGGATGAATCCTGGACGCCAATGCGCCTTGTCCACAGCATCTATAGATTTTGCATTTATCATATATTATTTCTCATATTGGATTTAATCTTCTTTGTCATTTCAAATTTTCGGTAATTTTTTTATACTGGTCACACTCGACTTCAGGATTTTTTGTCCCGTTGAAATTGTTAAGAGGCTATCGTTGATTTTTTTAAGAGCTGCCCCAAAGATCACAGTCGAAAAAAAATAATCTATTTAGCGCGAAAGGATTACAAAAGCAAAAATAAAAATCCTAAAGTCGACACAGTATATGATTGATAACTTTTACACATTTGCTTACAAGGAAATCTAAAAGCTTAGGAATTATGGCAAAGATAATAGACAAACCCCACCGAATACTCGGTATTTTTACATTAGCGATGATCAACGTCGCAGCTATCTGTAGTATCCGCAACTTGCCGGTCATGGCAGAATATGGACTTTCGTCTCTTTTCTTAGTTGTGCTTGCTGCCATCATATTTTTCATCCCTTCCGCAATGACGAGCGCCGAACTAGCATCAGGCTGGCCTAAAGCTGGTGGTATTTTTGCTTGGGTCAAAGAAGCCTTTGGCCATAGGACAGGGTTCCTTGCGATTTGGCTCCTCTGGATTGAAAATGTCATTTGGTATCCCACAGCCCTCTCCTTTATCGCTGCAACTATAGCATATATTTATGATCCAACGCTTTCCAATAACACCTTTTTCAACATTGGGATCATATTAGTGGTCTTTTGGGCTGTAACTCTTGCAAACCTTGGCGGGATGAGGACTTCTGGATGGATCAGTACCCTTGGCGTGATTGCAGGCACTTTATTGCCTGGACTGATCATCATATTGCTCGGCCTTAATTGGTATGCGAGTGATCAACCTCTTCAAATTACGTTCGACCTACACTCGATCGTTCCCGATTTCACATCGATCAACCAACTTGTCTTTTTTACAGGGATCATATTGGCACTCGTTGGAATGGAAATGTCAGCAGTGCATGTCCGCGATGTCCAAAACCCACAACGCGATTATCCTCGTGCAGTGTTCCTATCCGGGTTGATCATTATTGCGTTTTATATATTTGGTGCCCTGGCAATTGCGATGGTCGTGCCTCAAAAGCAGATAAGCTTAACAGCCGGATCCCTTCAGGCCTTTTCAACAATTGTAGAACGATATGGCCTTAAATGGCTCACCCCCTACATGGCAGGCCTAATTTTAATAGGTGCTGTTGGTGCATTGAGCACGTGGACTGTTGGCCCAAGTCGTGGTCTGTTGGCAGCTGCTCAACAAGGCGACCTTCCTCCCTTTTTCCGCCGTGTCAATCGTCACGGTATGCCAGTCGCCCTGTTGATCACACAGGCGAG
>JBGAFY010000019.1:0-13767 GCA_044226975.1 Rhabdochlamydiaceae bacterium | reverse complement strand
AGCCGGGCAAAGCAGTGGATTCTTCGGCTTTACAGATGAAGAACATCGCTTTGTCGTTGTCGCCTAAGAGAGAATATAGACATCCGAGGTGGTAATAAGCTTGGACGTTACCAAGTTTAGCGGATGAAATTAATTTATGTTCAGCATCGCGGAAGAATGGCTCGGCATCTTGGATACCGCGGATATGTTCAGCGATACTTGTTAAGGTAATAGCCCAATCGAGGATGATTTGATCATCATCTTCATCGTGTTTTGCAGCTAGGCGCAAATGATGGACTGCTCGGTAAAAATTTTCGACTTCGCCATTGAGCTCGCCAAGGTGTGAATAAGCTAAGGCCAGGCGGTGATGGATCTTAGGATAATCAGGGTCGATCATCATCACATGAGAAAAAATCTCTATTGCTCTTTGGTAATATGAAGTCTCTTCAAAGAAATCGCCAAGAGAATCCAATGCACACGCATAATGGAACAGCCAATCTGGGTGGGTGTAGATGGCATTTTTCTGCATGCTGAGTGCTCTTTCCATCAGCTGGGTAGAGAGCTCTAGCCATCGTTGCTGATGTACGAGTTCGCCGTATTTTTCTAAGCAAACGCCATAATCGAATATGTAATAACTGCATGGATACAAGTCGATCGCTTTTTCAAAAAAGCGGCATGCGAGCTGCAGAGCTTCTTCATCGCCGTAACTAGTGGCGATCAAGCTATAGCACATAGCAATTTGGTGCCACGAACGATAGTCGGAGCGGTCTGTCGATACGCTCTTTTGCAGGTTTTCAATGGCTTGGTAATAAAAGTCGATATCGCCAAAATAGAGACCAAGACATTTTAAGCTGATCCCTAATGAATGCCATAGCTCAGGTGAATCAGGACTTATTTGCATTGCTTCGGAGATCTTGTTCTGACCTTCTACTATTAGATCCAGACGTTCGGTCAAATGTCCAAGCATGCAAAGAGCTTTGCCCCAAAGACCGATCACTTCGGGATCTTCAGGGTTGCAAGCAAAAGCGCGTAGGCATTTTTCAACTGAGCTTCGGACTTTTTTCAAGTCGTCAGTACGAGATCCCGAATCAAAAAGGGATTGTGCCCATTTGAACCATACTTGAGGGTTCTGCGGTTGAATTTGTGCGGCCGAAGAATAGCACTCATTTGCTTGAGAAAAATGATCTTCATCATGAGTGATTTCATAGAAGATTAAAAGGGCAGTGGCTAGTGCAGACCATCCTTCATAAAATGCTGGTGCAATGGAGATTGCTTGTTTGAAACAACTGATTGCTTTGATGCGTAAGGGATTATCGTTACAGTCTTTTTTTGCCAATTCTCCACGGGCGATTCCGTATTCTTTCCAAAAATCAGCTGGTGGCGACTCTAGGACTTGTGCCGCCTTTTGAAAAGATTCCAAAGCTTTATGAAGGTCTAAAGCTTCCCGGAATTTTGCGCGACAGAGTATTGTGCAGATGCTAAGTCCCATGCCAATATCGCCTGAAGGTTCTCTGAAGATTTTTCAGAGAGGGCTAAAGCTTTCTCAGCTTTTCTACTGCTTGAGCAAAATGTTGATTATTGACCTTTTACCTAACTGCAGAAGTAGGTTTCCCCATAGATGCCAGGTTGCGCAATGATCGGGGGCTAAAATTGCAGAAGTCTTAAATTTACGACAGGCAATAAATAGGGCTTTTCTCTTTTCCTTCTTCACTGCCAAACTCCATAAGAGAAAGTGCTTGGCGGAAAAAAGAAAGGGAATCTTCCGGAGCAATTAAAGCAACTTTTTCAAATAGGGCCATACCTCCGGAAAAATCGCCTCTGATCAAGCATTTTTCCCCTTCACTTAATAGGAGGAGTCTCATGAAATGCAGGTAGAGGATCTAAATGCTGCTTAGAGACAGTATCAAGGAATTAACAAATCCATAGGGATGGCGGCTCATCCATACTGAGTTGCTGATAAAGGTTGGGATTATAGGGTAGCGCTGTTTTTTTGCACAACGTAACGCCATCTTTTAAAATGATAATCAAGCATTTTGTTTAATTTTCGATATTCACAAATGACTAATGCAGAGTTTGATAAATTCTGATCGATCTGATAATCTTATTAAAATTGATTTTTATTTTATACATTTGGAGGACTTCATGTCATTTGTTGTCCAAAAAGCATATTTACTTGCGCGATACTGATGCAACTGGCGTTCTCTATTTTAATCAATCGTGCTGAGATTGGCTTTAGAAGCATTTGAAGATTTTCTCATTCAAAGCATGGCTCCCATTGAGAGATATCTTTGATCGGAAGGATTTCTTTTGCCCATCGTGCATACGGAGGCGGATTTTTCTGCACCATTGCGCGTTAGTGATCAAATATCGATTGAAGTTGCTGTAGAAAAGATCGGGGAATCCTCTTTATCGATGCGGTATACTTTTTATGATACTAAAAGCCGAAGTGCTGTAGGAAGTGCGCTTATCGTCCATGTTGCAGTGGACCGGAACTCGTTTCAAAAAATTCCTTTTCCTCAAGAATTTAGAGCAATATTGTAAGAGACCATCTCTGAATTAACCCCATGTCAATTTTCAGCTTCGCTCACTAGAGAACACAGTACGAAATCTTAGAATTTTCTCTTTGTCCTCTGTGCTCTCTATTGAGTGAAGCAGGCAATTGTTAAATATTTACTTAAAAGATTCTACTTGAGCAAGTTGTTTAAGTAGAGCCCGTGAAGGTTTGATCCATGAAATTGGGTTGGGTCTAAAGGGAAGAACCGAGCAGGAATTTTTATTGTGGGAAGAGTTTCTCGCAATTGTTCTTTAAGCGTTTCCAAAGGATAATTCTTTTCTACATGCTGCACAAAGGCGACAGGTTTGAGCCCCATTCTAAATCTGTTATGCCAACGACACAGGCATCCATCACTCCTGGCAATTTTAGCAGTGCGCGTTCTATTTCTTCTGGATAAGAGTTTCCCCTCCGCAAATAAACATAGAATCTTTCCGTCCGAGAAACTCCAAGTACCATTTGGATGTATTTGTACCAAATCACCTGTTGCAAACCAACCATCGCTATCTACTGGTAATGAAAGAATGCCATTTGTCCAATAGCCCTGGAAGAGGGTCTGTCCGCGCACATATATTTCTCCTCAGAATTGATTAAGAGCTCTCTATTAGGCAAGGGGGATAATGAAAATGTGTGTCTTTAGAAAGACATACTGTCGAGCCCATTTCTGTAAGGGCATAAGTGGTAAATGTGGGGATCCCTGCAAGATGAGCCTCATTTAAGAGTTCATCTCTGATCGTGCTTCCACCAACAAGAACTGCTTTTAATCCAGGAGGTATCAACGTTTTGTTTCAAATACATTAAGAACATGTGGGGACTAATGAAGACAAGTTAGACTACCTGGTGTCTAAAGGTCCGATGAGATCACCTAAAGCTGCACATGGGAAGCTTCGAGGATTCAATCCCGAGCTGTGTGGTGCAGGGGAAGGGGCTGATAGCGTCCGTGCTGTGATATTGAGATGAAGCATTCACTCCCCAGGGCATTAGTAATCAAACCCTCTACTGTATGAAATGCAATTTTTGGCTTTCCCGTTGTTCCTGAACTGAAAAAGAAAATTCCTTTTCCAAATGATATGGGGGGAATCGAATCTGGTCTTGCAAAACGGGCATTGAGTAGACAAATACTGATACCTAAACGCAGTCCTGCGAAAATGCGTATAATTGTATCGACTGAGGCTGTTGCGGAAATGGCCCAAAATTCAGGGGTAATGTCTTTGGCTTTGCCACATAAAACATCGACTTCGTGGTCTAGCGCTGCGTAAGTCCACTCTCTACCATCTGTGATGATAGCGCACTTTTCAGGATGAGATAAGGCTGTCTCTTTTAATATGCAGCTGTTGGGGTATTTGCAGATGTCCATGTACGATAGCCATCCTTTCTTGAAGAAGATCATTTTCGATAGTTCGATAAGTGTCTAGTCCTGCAGGGATATCTGCAATATTTAACAACTGAGCGAGTTGTGCGATGTGCCATATTCCCACTCCGCTTTCATATGAACTGCTGAGGACAATAGGGACTTTCCATGTTTTTAGGCGGACTAATCCTCCGCACATACTGGGCTTGAGGATGATTTTTTTTAAATTTGAAAAACTAGGGAGCAATGAAAGGTCCCTTGGCTCTCTAAGAGATTCATCTAAGGCAAAGGGGAAAGGAAATGTGGGAAGATCCTTCCACTCTGGTAAGGGCTCTTCAATATATTCGAAGTCATCAGGGGAGAAATGCTCAAGCAGTTGATATACATCTCTTTTGCTCCAACTGCGATTGATATCGACTCGGAGGTGGAAAATCGATCGCAATCCTTTTAATATTCTGATGGCATCGCCCAGTGACAAAGAGGAGATTTTGATTTTTGCTGTCTTTATCCCATCTTTGAGCAAAGAGTCCACTGATGTGGCAATCTCTGTTTCCGAACCTGTGAGAAGCCCGCTTAAAGGAATTTTTAAGGAAATAAAATCATTTGACTGTCTTAAATGGCGAAAGGCGCAATCAAATCCAAAATGCAAGGACGGAAACAGGTCTTCAAAAGCAATTTTTCCTTGAACAAATCCTTGGGCTTGCGTCAAAGCGTCCGTGAAAGATTCATGGCTCCAGCCGTCTAATGGGGCGATATCGCCATAGCCAGACTTTCCATCTGTGTTTGTAATTTGAACAAGGATCCCATTGCGGTTACGGTTATTAATCCGTATTGCATAGGGTCGTAGCTCTATAACATCCAGCCGATGCAAAAAAGAGTTGTGTACCATAATAATAGACGACCGAGCCTTCCTAGTAATAAGTTCCAATCTTTTGCCTTCTGTGCGCGAAAGAGGGCGAAGGCAAGTGTGCTCGCAGGAATAATAGCAGCTAAACTCACTAATACAAATGGATGGACGTTTCCTAAATAGATAGGTGGGATAAACATCAGGAAAATTAGGGTGACAGCTAATAGTTTTCCGAAGGTTGTACCAAAACGGACGCATAAGGTGAGCTTATTACTTATTGTGTCTTCGTCCACATCTCTCAAATTGTTAACTAACATAAGAACTGCTGCGCATGCGCCAATCGAAAGACTTGCAATGAACGCTGGAATGGAGAAAGTCTGAGCTTGAAGATAATACGTTCCACAGACGGCAATTGGCCCGCAAAAAACAAATGCCAGTAATTCTCCAAGGCCGATATATGCAAAAGGAAATGGACCTGCAGTGTATAAGAAACTTGCGAAAATACAAGCAGCCGCAAGCGCAGCAACTACAGCTCCTCCTTTTACAATCAAAAATAGGCACAGAAGGATAATTGCACTGCTTAATAGTATAATAGCCCGTTTCATTGCAGTAGGAGTTACAAGCCCCGATTTACATACTCTTGTAGGACCTTTTCGAAAATTGGTGTCAGAACCTTTAATCAAATCGAAGAAGTCATTGCAATAGTTGGCAAAGATTTGCAAAAGCACGGAAGTTATAAGAGTTATGGAAAAAATCTGTGGGTCAAAAAAACCATCGCTCATTGCAATTGCTTGTCCCATTAAGACAGGACAAATACTGACAGCTAATGTTTTGGGCCTGGCTGCGGTGACCCAAACCTTTACATTGGATAACATAATTAAGGCCGTTTAGGAAATTTCGCAAAGTTTGGCTGGCGTTTTTCTAGGAACGCTTTATGTCCTTCTTGCGCTTCTTCTGTCATGTAATATAGAAGGGTTGCATTTCCTGCGAGTTCTTGGATTCCTGCTTGTCCATCGCAGTCTGCATTCAAAGAAGATTTTAAGCACCGTATAGCAAGAGGGGAATGTTGCAAGATCTCTTGACACCATTCAATGGTCGTCTCTTCTAATTTTTCGTAAGGAACAACGCAATTAACAAGACCCATTTGCAGAGCTTCTTGAGCATTATATCTTCTGCAGAGATACCAGATCTCACGCGCTTTTTTCTGTCCGACTGAGCGGGCGAGATAGCTTGCTCCAAATCCTCCGTCAAAAGAACCTACTTTTGGTCCTACTTGTCCAAAAATTGCGTTATCAGCAGCAATTGTCAGGTCACAAACAACATGGAGTACATACCCACCGCCGATGGCATATCCTGCCACCATCGCGTTACTAGTTTTGGGAATTGCACGGATCTTTTGCAGATCGAGGACGTTTAAGCGGGCAACTCCTTCGTTGTCATGGTACCCCGCATCGCCGCGGATTCTTTGGTCTCCACCAGAACAAAAGGCTTCTTTACCTTCTCCAGTAAATATAATGACACCAATCGTATGGTCATCGCGTGCATCTCGGAGGGCAGTTGACATTTCGCTGACTGTCAGAGGGCGAAATGCGTTGCGTACCTCAGGTCGATTGATGGTGATTTTAGCTATTCCATTACCTTTATGGTATTTGATGTCAGAGAAATCTCCACAGGCAGTCCATTCGAAATTAAGCATTAGCTACCTCAGAACATATTTCTGTAATTTGGGCACAAGCATAAGGGTTTTCTAAATGAAGGACATGTCCACATTGAGCTAGTGAGACAAATTGCTTGCGTTTCAGTGTTTTTTGATAGAGATCGGAATATTTTTTATCCATTTCGCCACATAGAAACAGAATATCTTTGGCTGGCAGTGTTGGAGCAGGCAGCAAACCGGGAGCGTTTGCTTTATAAAAGCTGAGCATGTTCTTAGGGTCATTTTGTAAACGTTTCTCTAGCATCGATTTAAAAAGTTGCTCGTTCTTTTTAATAGGTGCAAACATCGGCTGCTCATACCACGCGTTAAGAAAATCTGCCATTGAACCTTTTTCCAGTAGTTTTACCCACTTTGTCTCTTCCATTTTGCGCGTTTCCATGTCAATTGCTGTTGGAGCACCTGGGTTTGCTGATAAGATCAGGAGAAAAGGACGCCACTCAGTAGTTGGAAATTTCAAACGCAAAGCAATCCTGCCACCGACCGAATACCCTACGACCATCATCGGATGGATTTTGAGTTTTGTCAATGTGTGCATCACAGCTTCTGCTGCATCTTCCTCAAAGGCTGAAGAGCCATGCCCTGGGAGATCCATAGTGAGGCAACTGAACCGTGCTTTTAAAAATGCTATCATAGGATTCCAGTCTTCTTTGCAGCCTAAGAATCCATGAAGAAACAGAATCGTCGGTGCGGGCGCAATACCTTCTAGTGAATAAGAGAGCATAATCCATCCAATATTTGAGAAGAGAGCTCTTCATGTGTTTTTGCAGTATCTTGCCTTGCACAAAGAATTTCCACCAAACAGTTTTGAGGATTTTTTAAAAGTTCATCGAGCGAAGCTGTCCATTCGTCTTTTGTGCGTATTGTAAGCGTTTTGATTTCGAAAGCCTCTGCATGCTTGGATAATGTCAGTCCATGTGGGGTAGCAAAGTTCTTCTGAATCTCTTTTTTTTCAAATATAAGATAAGAAAATATCCCTCCGCCATCGTTATTGATCACAACTGAGATGACAGGAACAGTGGACTTTTTTAATAAGGAGAAAGAATTTATATCATGGAGCATCGCGAGATCCCCCAAGATCGCGATTAGAGGCGTTTTTAACCCTTCTGCGATACCAACCGCAGTTGCTAGGTTTCCATCGATCCCAGACTGTCCCCTATTGGCGTAGACCCCGTTCATTTTAGAATGTGGGAAATAATAACGCTGGGCATGACGGATAGGGAGGCTATTAGATAAGAACATCGCCCAATGTGATGGTAGATCTAAATGATAAAAGGGTTCTTGCTCGCACAGTGTTTCTCGGTCTTTGAAATAATCCGCATATAGCGTTCCAACGCGCTCTGAATGGTCTTTTAACCTTTGCGTCCAAGCATTTTCGAGAATTGGGGCAATGAAATCTTGGCATGCAGAAAAAAAATCGTTTAAATTAGAAGTGACTCGCTGAGTTGCGGCATATTCAGGATCAGCGCGCAAAGGATGTTCTACGATCTGCCAGGATTCTTGTTTGCTCTGTGAAAGCCATTGGGAGAGAGTTTTAGACACAATCCGATCTCCAATGCGTAATATGAAATCAGGAGCCTCCACTTTTCCAGCTTCGATCAATGTATCATGAAAGGCGATGACTTCTTGTCTTCTGCCCAAACTGCGCAATGGAGAAAGAATATCTGCAAAAATAGGCCAGTTCAGAGTCTTAGCAAAATGCAAGACAGCCTCATTTGCATAATGTGAATGGGCGCCTGCTACAATCACTCCTCTTTCTACTTGAGCGACCCTTTGCAAGAAATCCACAATAGTTTCTGGGGAGCTCACAACTTGCGGTATATTGTATATAGGAGCAGTCAACTTGGGAACCTCCCAAGGCTCTTTTGTGAAAAGGGGTTCGCGGAACATGCAGTTTACATGGACAGGTCCACTTGGGACCAACATTGTGTGTTGTAAAGCATAGGCAATGGTTGAAGATAAAAAGGATCCTGATAAATTGGGGGCAGGGGTAGGCAAGGTAGTCTTCCAACGGACAAAATCGGCGAAGATAGCTGATTGTTTAGAGGTTTGGTTCGCCGAGCATTCTAGTAGTTCTGGAGGCCGATCGGCCGTTAAAAGCAGCATCGGTATATTTGCATGATACGCTTCCATTACAGAAGGGAGCAAATTTCCAACAGCCGTTCCCGAAGTCACGATGATGGGGCAGGGAATGTGTTTGGCCTTAGCATAGCCTAAGGCATAAAACCCAAGCGCCCGTTCATCGTAGTGGATCTTCACAGTGGTGTAGGGATGCCGTGCAATAGCAAGAGCAAGAGGAGTCGATCTGGAACCAGGTGATAACGCAAAATGTCTAACTCCTAACTGAACAAGACAATCGATGATCGCATATGCCCAAGATTCGTTGTGCCACATAGAATTATTTGCCCATTTGTATAAATAATCGAATTTTGGATTCGAGTTCTTGCCATTCTTTTTCTGGATCTGAGCCTTCCACGATGCCAGCTCCTGCGTATAGGTGCAGAAGATTATTTTCAATCACTGCGCTACGTATCGCGACGGATAAGAAGGATTCCTCTTGGCTGAGCATTCCTAGCGGCGCGCCATACCAACCGCGATCGAATGGTTCAATCCTTTCGATAAAACGTAATGCTTCTTCTCTGGGGGTTCCTCCTAAAGCGGGAGTCGGATGGAGGGCTGTCAAAATTTTTTGATCGTCAATATTCAGAGGTATTTGAGCCTTATACATTCGATAAAGGTGTTGCACATGGGGAGTCTTGATAATTTGTCTAGAAGAAGCACTGGCGTTCGATGCGTTTAATTTGGTTAGGCATTCTTGAATAAATGATTCGACGAAACGAAATTCACGGAGTTCTTTTTCTCCAGAAAGTAGATTTTTCTCTAAAAAAAGTTCTTCTTTTCTGTCTTTTCCAATCGGGACAGTCGAGGCCAATGCCTCGAAGTTCACGGTCCGTCCTTGTCTAGAAAAAAGGGTCTCAGGCGTAGCCCCAATAAAAGCGCGATGCGGATCAATCTGAATAGCAAAGATGCTAGAGCTGCTAGCAGCTTGGAATAAATGTGCCACACAGAGCCAAGGGTCGATAGCCGAAGGAGTTTCTATTGTTGTTTGGCGGGCAAGGACAACTTTTTCCAATTTCTTAGATTCTATGAGAGCACATGCTTCGGATACATTTTTTTTCCAATCCGTAAGATTGGGGTAATCCTTTCGATTTGAAAAGTCAAGAAATGGAGATGGGGGAGCAACACTGTCAATGGACTCAATTTTCCACGTTTTTGGTGAACAAAAAAGGCGCTTAGGGAAATGGTCCCAGGGAGCACCCCGCTTATTTTCTGAGAATCTCATAGCAGAAAAGCAAAATGGGCCATCCTTTGGAAAATTTGGATGATTTTCCGATTGCCATTGAGCGCCGCTGGCAAGAGTAACAAGGGTAGATCCCTTGGGTTTCCAGAGGAACTTAGGAAATTCACTTGAATTGCGTAGCCATTGGAGACTATTGAGGAGAATTGCCATCGCAACCTGCTTCATACAATGTGACTGCGCCAAAAGTCATGGGGTGAGCAGTCGTTTTAGAAAATCCTGAGGATTTGAGAAGGCTACAAAAAGCATCACCACAAGGAAAAGTTTCAGCTGTGCGGTTCAAGTAAACATATGCATTTTTATTCCCAGAGATCCAGCCTCCAAGAAGAGGTAAAAGATGACGGATATGGAGATAGTAGATTTTTTTCAGTAATGGCTGTGTGGGAACACTGCACTCTAAGATCAGCGCCTTTCCATGAGGTCTTAAGACGCGTTTCATTTCGATTAAACACTTAGAGACATCAAGCACATTACGAATGCCAAATGCCATGGTGACACAATCAAAACTGTGGTCAGGAAATGGCAGAGAGAGCGCATCTCCTTTTATAAGTTTGACTTTGTCGTTTAAGTTGTTTTCAGTCATTTTTTTTCGTGCTAGATAGAGCATTTCTTCTGCGAAATCAACGCCAACAATTGAGCGTATATTTTGAGAATTGCGTACAATGGCGAGGATTTGGTCTGCGGTCCCTGTCGCTAAGTCGAGAAGATCTATTTCAGGATTAATAGGTAGATGACGAGAAACTGCCTTGCGCCAGTATTGATCAAGTCCAAAAGTCATTAAGCGATTGACCTTGTCATACGTCAGTGAGATGTCATTGAACATTGTATCGACATGTTCACGTGACGGTTCTTCAAGCTGATTTGTCATAAATTCTCAGAGCCAATACAATTCTAAAAAATGCCATTTAAACACATGAGTAAATCCCATGCAAGAGAGTATATCTCCATTAGGATTAAGAAGAAGATTTTGCGCTTATATCGTCGATCTAATTGTGGTCACTGCGCTTCTTATTGCCTTTTCAATAGCACTTAGCTTTTCATGGTCTTTGGCTTTCTTTGTATCATTTGCTTTCGTCACTCAAGTGCTTTTTTGGTTGTATAGTGCTTTATGTGAAAGCTCGCATTGGCAAGCGACAATAGGCAAAAGACTATTTGGAATGAAGGTGATCGATCAAAAGGGGAGTAGGATCAGTTTTTTACGTGCCTCAGTGCGCTTCTGGTCAAAGCTCCTTTCTGCAGCATCATTGTGGTGGGGATTTTTTATGATTGCTTGGACAGAGAACAAGCAAGGCTTACACGATAAAATTTCGAATACTTTGGTAGTCAAGAGGGTGTCTACAAAGTGAGGGGAGAATAAAAAGAGAGCGCAGAGAAATCATATTCTCTGCGCACTTGTATGCTTATGATTTTCGCTTACGATCGTTTTCAGATAAATAGCGTTTGCGAAGGCGTATAAAATGAGGAGTGACCTCGACAAGCTCGTCATCTTGAATGAAGTCGATCGCTTGCTCTAAAGTAAATGTACGTGGAGGTGTCAAAATGATGTTCTCATCGCTTCCAGCTGCACGTACGTTTGTGAGCTGCTTGCCCTTCGTGACGTTGACGATAAGGTCGTTGTCTCTATTGTGTTCACCGACAACCATTCCTTCGTAAACCTCATCGCCTGGCCCAACAAAGAGCGTTCCACGTTCTTGGATATTAAAACATGCATATCCAGTGACTTTGCCAGAGCTGATGGAAATGAGCGCACCTTTTGTTCGAGCAGGGATTGCACCTCTCCATGGAGCGTAGCTTTCAAAAATAGAAGTTAGAATCCCAAGACCCCTTGTGACTGTCATGAACTCATTGCGGTAACCCATCAAACCACGGGTCGGCAACAAGAACTCAATAGTCGTAATATTATGTTCGTTTGTGTTAAGAGTGCGCATTTCACCTTTACGTCTGGAAAGCTCTTCAATTACAGAACCAGAATATTCTTGAGGTACTTCAATATGGACAGCTTCCATCGGCTCATGGTCTACGCCATCGACTTTTTTTAGGATAACTTGAGGCTTAGAGATCACAAACTCATAATCTTCACGGCGCATTGCTTCTAATAGAACGGCAAGGTGTAATTCCCCGCGGCCACAGACACGGACAGCATCATCGCGCCCTTCAACTTCTTCAATTTTAAGAGAGATATTGGCCCGTCTTTCTTGCATCAAACGGTCACGGACCTTATTCATCGTAACGTGTTTGCCGTCTTTGCCTACAAATGGTCCATTATTGACAGAAAGCTCAATAGAAAGAGTAGGTTCAGCAAGGTTGATTGGAGGGAGTTGGACGATATGAGTAGGATCGCAGAGGGTATCGCCAATCATCACGTCAGGAATTCCAGACAAGCTGACAATATCGCCAACGCCTGCTTCATCCATCTCGATTTTCTTTAGACCAAAATAACCTTCTACACGAACAATGCGGTGGTTTGTGACACGTCCTGAGGAGTCAATCCGAGCAATTGTTTGCCCTTTTTGAATTTTGCCTTCAAGGATCCTTCCACAGGCTTGACGACCGATGAAATCATCGTAAGACAATGTTGTGGACTGCATTAAAAACGGAAGGTCTAAATTACCAGGAGGCGCCGGAACTTTCTCGATAATCAATTCGAACAATGGGCGCATATCGACTCTAGGATCGTTGAGGTTGGCTACAGCAAAACCAGATAATCCAGACGCATAAGCGATTGGGAAGTCTAATTGTTCGTCAGTAGCACCTAGTTCGACGAATAGATCGAAAGTTAGATTTAGTGCACGGTCTGGGTCCGCATGCGGACGGTCGATCTTGTTGAGGACAACCAACGGTTTGAGGCCCATTTTCAACGCTTGCGAGAGGACAAAACGGGTTTGCGGCATCGGGCCTTCTTGGGCATCGACGAGGAGTAATACAGAGTTTACGAGGCCAAGCACCCTTTCAACTTCGCCAGAGAAGTCGGCGTGGCCCGGTGTGTCGATGATATTGATCTTAAAATCTTCAAAGAAAATCGAGGTGTGTTTTGCGAAAATAGTGATCCCGCGCTCTTTTTCTTGATCATAGCTGTCCATGACTCTCTCAGGGACTTTCTCATGGTCACGGAAGATATTTGATTGTTTGAGCAAGCTGTCGAGCATGGTTGTTTTTCCATGGTCGATGTGGGCGATAATCGCTATATTACGGATTTTCTTTGGAGTGTACATTTTCTATCTATTTTAAAATTGGATAATTCATAAAAGGATACCATTCATACTAATTAAGGGCTAGCGCTTACTCATCTAAGGGGTCAAATACGGGAGTGTTCAAGTAATTTCTAAGGAGTTCGATCCATTCTGGAACGTTAAGTTTATTAGGACTACGGCAGATTTCGTTCTGTAAGGCTTTGGGGAGTCTACTGAAAAGAGAAAGAGCTAATTCTTTTCTATCTGCCTTGAAAAGTCTGCTCATCTCGGAAACTAAAAATTTATGAAGAATATTGGATTTAGAAGTTGAATAGAGAGACCCTGCTGGCTTTAAAAAGTCATTAAACTCGATCGAGTATTTTAAGGAAATAAACTTAGAGAGACGGTCCTTTACATCATGTGGCAAGGTTGTTAGTAGGGTGACTGCGTCTTGATATGAATGCATGTCCCAACATTCAGCTTGTCTTAATAGCTTTTCATGCTCAGAGGCTGCCAAATCGATGCTCTTTCCAAAAGCATGGATTGTTGTTGTTCGTTTTGATTGAGCATAATAACCAATAAATGACCCAGATTTTGTGAAATGAGTGATCCGATAATCTTTAATCGAGGAGATAATCTTTCCAGTCTCTATGTCAAAGACCTTGATCTGCGAATCACAAAGAGCATAAAGAGTTTGTCCATCAACTTGAAAATTTGAGATAGATTGTATAGAAGAAGCAATGGGAATTTTTTTGATTTTATTAGGTTCATTAAAATCGATGACAGTTATCGATGAT
>JBGAFY010000018.1:0-13942 GCA_044226975.1 Rhabdochlamydiaceae bacterium | reverse complement strand
CGCTCAAAAAGTCCAAAAAATCGACAGAATCTGAATCCGTTAACAGTCTCTAAGACAAAGATAACGCCACACCCACCACAAATTTTGCGCCATGCTCTGTGAATGCCGCAAAAAAATTAACTACTTTCTCTTGATCAAGCAACCTCTGTTACTTACCAAACATAGGTCATCAAATTGGATTTTATGCTCAAGTGTGATAAAAGTAGAATATAGAGGACATTCATGCCAAAAATTTGGGCGATCGCTGATCTACATCTTGCCTTTTCCAATCCTGAAAAAAGCATGGAATTTTTTGGACCTTTGTGGAAAAACTACGCCGACCGCATTCAAAAACATTGGAAAGATGTTGTTGCACCAGAAGATCTCGTGCTCATTGCAGGAGACATCACATGGGCGATGCGTCTTGATGCTGCTTTGATCGATTTAAAGTGGATCGATGCTCTTCCGGGGACCAAGGCCATGATCCGAGGAAACCACGATTACTGGTGGGCTTCGAATGCGAAAATGCAACAAGTTATGCCACCCTCTATTCATTTTATCCAGAACAATGCTTGGGTGTGGAATGGAGTTGCTATTGGCGGGAGCCGCTTGTGGGACTCAGATGAATACCGTTTTGACTCGATAATCCGTATCCAAGAAAATCCTCGTGCTTCAAAAGAAGCTAAGCCAGCAAGAGAAGACAGTAACGAGGCTGAAAAGATTTTTGTGCGAGAATTAGAGAGATTGCGATTAAGCCTTAATCAATTGGACCCAAAAGCACGTTTAAGGATCGCGATGACCCATTACCCCCCAATTGGGCTGGACTTAGCACCTTCCAGGGCGTCAAAAATATTAGAAGAATACAAGATTGATATTTGTGTCTTTGGACATTTACATAGTATTGAAGCCGATAAACCTCTTTTCGGAACAGCACGAGGTGTTCGTTATGAGCTCACTTCATGCGATTATCTCGGTTTCAAACCGCTCCTCCTAATCGGCAGCATTTAATACCATTTATGTTTCACAAATGGTATAATTTTCGAAGAAAGAGAACTCAGAAGAAAAAAATTGGAGTCCCCCTCTCTGTACCTCTGTGGTAAAATCTTCTTCGACTCTTTTAAGGTAACAGCCCCGGATGCTGGAGCCATGCCAAAATTTTCTGGAAGTCAGGATCGTCTTGGAGCGAAATAGACTTATCTCTTTTTGCTAAGACTTTTTGCACAAATTGATAATGCAGCTCTCGATCATTCAAACGGTAATGTTCTGCCAAGATCTCCAGCAAATCAAAGAGGTCATCTTGCTCAGTGCTCGCCCTGCAAGCCATACGCATTGCTTGGAAAAACAAGGTTTCACTGGTCCATATTGAAAGAAATGTCGCCATTTCAAAGAGAAGCTCAAAGGATGGTTTATCTTCAATTTGTTCTAGCAATCCTTGAAAGACAAGTTCTGCTTCTTCAGGAGCTGTATCGATAAGAAGCCGAACTTTAAGGAAATCAAACCATTCAGCCATTCTGACATATGGGTAAAACCCATCTACCAGCTCAGAAGCGTACATTGTATTCCCAGCATCGATTTGATCCGTGATGAAATCAAACAAAAACCTCTCTAAGTCATGAGCGCAGTATTGGGAGATCGTGTCAAAAACCTCTTTTGCTACCATCCCTAGGTCTACATGCCGATCAAAAATATCTTCGAGTTGTTGTAGACAGGTTTGAATTTTTTCTTCATCATCCAAAGTACCTCTATCATATAGGTCTATTTGATGATCAAGCTCATCACAAAAGATCGATAATGTTTGGCGGTCAGGACAGAAACGGCGCCAAAGCTCAAAAAGCAATAGATAAGCCTGCCCATCACCCTCGTCATCATCTTCTTTAAGCCACAAACACTCAGAAAGCTCTTCAGGAGTGTTCATTGAAGTAGCATAACTGAGAAAGCTGCTCTGATCTAAGACTATTCCCAGACTTTTTAACCTTTTGAAAATATCCTCGGCATGCAAAGAGCGGTAGTCTTCAACCTGCCATTTTTTGACGGTCAAAGAAGGGTCCTCACGCCAATTGAAGCGCAAAAGGTTATATAGGGCTCTATCTTGAAGATGCATTAGGGTATACCAGTTAAAGTATCAAATGATTTTTTGAATAAGGGCAGTAACACACAAACATTTCTTCGTTTTGCGTACTAGAATACAATCTAAGCTACTTCGCGTCAAACAGGAAGCATTATTAATTAAAATAATTACTTACTAAGATAAAAACAATATTGCTAATATATTATATTTTTGTGTATAATTATACTAAAATTATAATAACAATACAAGGAACAACAAATGTCAGTAAATAATAATACACTTTCTTTAGAACTCCCTTCTCATTTCTCAAACATGGCCATGCGCCCTGAAACCCCATCGTCTAAAAATAGCAAAAGCGAGCAGCTTTTCGATTCTTCCTTAAAGATTGAAAATCAATCAACTAAAACTCTTACAAGCTATAATTTTAAGCTTGCGATCCTCGAAAAAAATTTAAATCCCGCTATTGATTATTTTTCTATGAAAACCGATTCAATGGTTCAAGCAGCCAAAGAGATCTCTCAATTTGATATGGAAGACCTGTATGACAGAAAAAACCTTTTGGAATTTATCCGGTTGATGTGCAGTGGGGACGATGAGATAGGAAAAGCTTTAGGATATACTCAGCATGGATCGGGCACTTACTCGGAAATAAAGTCACTTAATCTTTGGGAATGCTCCTGTGAGCATTCTAAAAGATTCGTTGGTCGTGGACAACATGGTTTAAGAAATAAATTTGAGATGGAACTCCTATCTAAAATGGACAAAACGTTTTCAAAAATTAAAGATCAACAACTCAACTTCCTATTTTTAGGGTCCGGAGGATGCCTTTCTGGAGTGGAAGATAATCTCTCAAGCAATCTTTTCAGGCTTTCAAAAATTAGAAATTTACTTAGTCGATCTTGACTATGAAAAGCAATCTAGCAAGAAATTTCCAGAACGCCTTCAAAAGTTTTTTGAAAAATTCCCTAATGTTACAATTAATGTCTATATCTTGAGCTCATTGGAGGAATTTGCTAAAAAAGGCATCTTATGTGATGTCGCCTGTGCTTTGGATTTTGAAGCAGACACATCAAAGGATCCGAGCATTGAACTCAAATTATCGGAAACGGGCTTTACATTTGTAACTAGAAAGGCAACTCAACCAAATTGGAAATGGAACAATACAGATAAAGACCGACATATAGTTTCTCGAAGTTCATTATAATCATTATATTAAAAAAATAATAGCCAATCCTATGTCGGTAAATAGTAATTATATTTCTCTTGAATGTCCGTCTCATTTTTCTACTAAAGTAGTGGCTCCTGAAAGCCAACCATCCAACAACAGCAAGAGCTGGCGGCTTTTTGGCACATCTTTAAGCCATGAGGCTGAACCGACAAAAACTCTTTCTGAATATAGTTTTGAGTCTACTATCTTTGATAAAGATCTAAATTATTTTGATTTTTTTATTATGGGTGATGACAAAATCAATAAAATTATGGGGTATGCCAAAGAGGTTTCCGATATCCATATCGATGATCTCTATGACAGAAGCAATCTCTTGGAATTTGTTCGCTTGATGAATCAAGGGGATTTAAAATTCGCACATGTGATGGGCTATACTTACCACACAGGTTCTATCTATTGGCAAATGAAACAGCTCAAACTATGGGAATGCGCCTGTGATTTTTCTAAGCGTTTTACCAACCCTGATCAACAGTCACTTAGAAATACTTTTGAAGGAGAACTTACTAACCTGATCGGTAGGAAATTCAAGAATTGTAAAGACCATACTCTTAACTTTCTTTTTTTAGGGTCAGGAGGATGTCTTTCTGAATGGAAAATAACTTCCCAAGCAATTTTGGCCGGGTTTGAAAATCTAGAAATTTACTTGGTCGATCGGGATTATGCAAAAGAGGATGCAAAGCAATACCCTGAGCGATTCCAGCAATTCTTCAAAAAGTTTCCTCAAGTCAAAGTAAATACGCATATCTTAAGCTCATTGGAAGATTTTGCTAAGCTGCACATTGCATGCGATGTCGCAATTGCTATGGATTTTGATGCGGATACGACAAAACTTCCGAAAGTCGAACTTAATTTGTCTGATAAAGGATTTACATATATCACAAGGAAAAAATCCCCGCCAAATTGGCTATGGAACTTTACGGATAAAGAACATCATCACGCTCCTAGAATTCTCTTATAATAACTATCAAAAAAACCACAAATAGGCTCTTAATATGTCAGTAACTGAAAAAAATTTCTCTTTAGAGTCACCAACACATTTTTCGAATTCTACACCAGACTCTAATATCCCTTTAGTTCAAAAATCGGGAGCTTGGAAATGTCATGATAAGTCAACATTATGTCCAGGAGAGCTAATTACGGTTTTTTCAGAATCTTTTTTTGAACCAGGTGTCCTGGAAAAAGGCCTCGAGTGCTGGCATTTTTACGTCCAACCTGATGAAGTTAAAGCTTCGAGAATGGCAAAAGAATGCGCCAAGCTTAAAATTGAAGACTACTATGTCCGTACAAATCTTTTAGAAATCACTACTTTATTGGGGTTGCCTGAACCTTCTGTGGGTACAGATATGAAATACGTCTCTCATTCAAGTGGTACTTTAAAAAAATTAGAAACATTAAATCTTTGGGAATGCGCCTGTGGGAATGGAGTACGGTTCCCAATAAAGAAATGGGATAGCACTAATAGAATTAGCTTTGAATTTTCCTTGCTTACTCTAATTGATTCTAAATTCGAAAAAGCTAAAAGCCAAAAACTTAACTTCCTCTTTTAGGATCGGGAGGATATTCTTCGGAATGGAGAATTATTTCTCAATTGATCTTATTGCTTTTTGAAAAACTTGAGATCTACTTAGTAGACCTTTCTTATGCTAAAAATACGATAATATGGAATTTCCTTTAAATTTTAAAAATTCTTCTGAAAACTTTCTCAAGTCACAATTCATGTACATATCCTTACATCACTAGAAGAATTTGCCCAGAAGAAAATTTCTTGCGATGTCGCAGCCGCCCTTGATTATGACGGAGAAGAAAAAACGAACTTACCAATGGTAGATTTAGAGCTGTCTAAAAGTGGATTCTCTTTTGTGACAAATGACAAACCACTTCCAAACTGGAACTGGAACGATAAAGATCGTAATCGCCATAAAGTCCACATTTGATATTAGTGATTGCAAAGCGCCTTCCTCATTAAAAAATCGGCGCATGCAAAAAAAGCCCATTCGCTACGCAAGCTTTGTCCTCGATAACAAGTGCTTGCGTTTGCCCTTATTGGTATTTGTTTCCTCCCTTTATTTATCAACCCTTCTTCATACCTCAAAAAAGAGATCCAGTTTTTAGAAAAACTTGAGTTTCAAAGGATTTCTGAAAATAGGTTTGCCGATATTGTCCAACAGATTTACGAAAAGAAGATCCCTTGGAAAAAAATCGAAGAAAGCACAAAAAGCCACCCTTATAGCTTCAGCAAGAAAGAATGTTATCAACCATGGATCTTAAAAAAAACTGATGATCCTCAAGAGAAAAACGGGTTTCGCTACCACGAAGAAATCCTCCTTTGGACATATGAAACTCGGAAAACTGATGACGGAAAAACCTATTTAGGCGTTGTGATCAAATTCATCTACACACCTGTTCTTGCAAAGAAGGAATTCCTCTCTTTTACAAATCGAATTATTATACTGCGACCGGTTTGATTTTGTGAATTTTTGGACAAGATTTTGCGCTAGGATCGGATGTGGAGATCGATGCTACCTTTAGAAAGCTAGCAAGATCGAACAAGCGATCCTAGTGCAAAAGATGTCGCAATAATTTCAAATAGCAAACAGAGAGCAGTATTTAAAACACTAGATCTAAAATGTTTTTATTTGCATTGTGAAAATAATTATTAGATTCGGTGGAGTAGGTCACAATGTCTCAAGAAAAAGCCTTTAAACCTATTATTGACGCTCAGACAAAAGTTCCTGAATTTTCTTTTCGAGCCCTTCTTCTGGGAATAATCCTCGGTTTATTATTTGGTGTTGGAAATGCTTACCTAGCGCTGAAAGTAGGCACTACTGTTTCAGCTTCTATCCCCGCAGCAGTTCTTTCAATGGGTATTTTACGCCTACTATTCCGCAAAGTGTCGATCTTAGAAAACAACCTCGTTCAGACAATCGCCTCAGTTGGAGAAGGCTTGGCAGCAGGCGTTGTGTTCACTGTGCCCGCGCTTTTCCTGATTGGCTCGCCGATGTCGATATGGCACATTTTCGTTCTCGGATTTCTAGGTGGAGTCCTCGGGGTTCTATTTATGATTCCGATGCGCCGTTATATTATTGTCCAAGAGGAGCCACTCCTCGCAATCAACAAATAGCAGAGATAATTGGAGCAGTCATTCCGGCTTTGGCTATTGGCGGCACGATCTATCTTCTAAATAAAGCGTACGGATTTGGGACAACAACTCTTCCCGCCCCTCAAGCTACGATGATGGAGATGATCGTCAAAGGGGTCATGACCCATGATATCCCATTTACTCTTGTCATGATTGGCGTTATCCTAGGTCTAGTAATGGAATTAATCAAAATTCCCGTCCTGCCTTTTGCAGTTGGCCTCTATTTGCCATTTTCTCTCACAGTGTCGACAATGGTTGGTGGCGTAGTTGCTTATATCTCAAGTAAAATTGCCCGGTCTTCCGATGACAGACAAAAAGGGGTGATCTTAGCTTCTGGGCTTGTCGCAGGCGACGCCTTAATGGGAGTATTCATTGCCCTGTTGGCTGTGCTCGGTGTAATCCCCGCATCTAAGGCTGGAATTCTACCAAATAGCGTCGGACTCATCATTTTCTTTCTTTTAGGTGTCATGATCCTTAAAATGTCTCGTTCGAAGCGAAAGCATTAATCAATGAGACCGTTTGAGAAAGAAGAGCCCTTTTACTTTAATTGAAGTCATAGTGGCTGCATTTTTGTGCAGCCTAATTTTTACCATTCTCGTGCAAGGGTATATCTTTACCCAAAGACAGCGGATTGAAACGCATGCTTTCCATGAACAAGCTGCGCTTTCTCAACGGATCTATTTTCGTCTTGGTCCTATTTTTTCTAAGTTGGCTAAATTAGAGAATCCTCAAAACAAACAATTAAGTTCCAAAATCTTAAATCTAACAAAACTTCCCCATGCTCAAGGGCTTGGGCTGGAATGCACGTTTGATAACGGTATCGATCCTCATCAAGCATTTTGTAATATCCTGACGTGCGCCCTGTATCTGGACGGCAGACAACGATTGTGTTTGAAAATGATTAATGATGATAATGACGTGCGTGAAGAAATCTTGTGCGAAGGGATACAGACGCTATCATTTTCATTCTTTAACCCGAAAGCAAAGAAATGGGAGGAAAAATGCTTGATTAAAGAGCTAGAAGAAGCTCCTAAAATGATCAAGGTCCAAATAAATCTCAAAGAAAATAGATCTTCCCCATTAGAATGGGTCTTTTTTACCCATCTGCGCAACGAACCGATCGATCAATGAACATCATCCCTTTTCTATTTGCATTATTGATCGCCTTCCAATTGCTCTTCTTTGCTTTGCAGCGCGAGGTAAAACATGTCAGTGAGGAGTTTATTTATTCGCGATCATCGCATTTCCTCGAAAGAACCCTCCGCTCTAAAGAAGCGCATCGTGAATTGCCAAAAAAAAATAATAAACCAAAACAAAACTCAGACAGTCCAAAAACTAGTTTTGTCTATAAGCCAATAAGAAACCCCACCAAAAATGAAATCCATTCACGGCTCAATTTAACTCTGTTATTTCAGAAAAATAAATCAAAAGAACAAGAAACTCTTAGATGGATCTTTAGCAAACTGTTGATGCGCCTTTATGGAGATCCTTTGTTTGCAGCATACGGGAAAAAATCTGACATTTGTGAGAAATTGATCAAAGAATTCAAAAATAAACTTCTTAAAAATGAAGATAACTTCACCGCTTTGTTTCCAGAAGATGAGAAACTCTCAGAATTGTTCTACGCTATGTTAAAAGGGACAAGCGTCTACAAGCTCCCCAATAAAGGCATTGCCCCTTTTCAAGATTTTTTTCATTTAAGTGATGACCCTAAAAAAAAAGCTATCTGTTTTCCAAAAGCATCTAAAGAACTCTTAGAAGAGCTGTTTGGCGAAAAAAATGCCTTTCTCATCATAGAGCGTGAAGAGAAAAAAAGCTTAGACGCTCAAAGGAATATTTCTCTTGATCTCTCTGAGTTAGAAACGCTTCTTAACCAAGAACACTTTCCTTCTGATCAGGCCCAAGCAATCTTTGCTATCATGGACTTTACTGTCCCTGCCAGCGATCCAATTCGTGAAGAGTCGGTTGACAAACATGTTGGACTGCGCAAAAAAGGGAACTTTTCAAAAAACCCTAAGAGACCTTCTTAAGCAAAAAAATAAGGACGAAAAACTCAGAGTTAGAGTAGCATCTTGAAAGTTTTTTCTTTAACTTTGAGCGCATTATGATTCGTATTGTTTCTCTCTTATGTATTTCTATCACCTATGCTCTGTTTGCTCACGAGGAAACTTACTCCGATACCGACTTGGAATTAAATAATGTTAAAGAAGGTTCATCCCTTGTAACTCAGATCATCCAAGAGCAACCAGATTCCATAGAGTTCTATGACAAAGGCAAATTATATTTGAAATTAGATAGAATTTATTCCACTAAGGATGGAATTTATTTGCGAAACTATCGTTCGTCAATTCTCTTACCGCTGCTGTTTGCAGATGATAACGGCTCGTTTATTTCTGCGACACAACAAGAAAAAGATGCTGTGGCCAAGCAAGTCTTCTATCAATGCACTAACCAAAAATGTATGGACGTGTGGGATGTAAGTTATTTTGGGTACAATTGCCCTAGATGCAAAAGCCCAGGTTATCGTCTCTATTTTGATTAAACCTTGTTAATCAGAAAAATTTCATCAGCACAGAGAGAGGAAAGAGGCACAGGGAAAAGAGAAGAAGATAGTTTTGTTTATTCTCCTCTGTGTTCTCTGTGCCTCTATCCTCGCTCTGTGCTGATGGAATTATCTTCTGTTTTAGCTAAAAAGGATTGGCTAACGGCGCATGCCTCCAATAGGAAGCATCATGGTAAAGCAAGTGCCTTCGCCGTAATTTGAGCGCACTCGTATTGTCCCCCCATGCTTCTCTATAATGGTCTTAACTATTGATAGACCAAGTCCTGCTCCGCCAAGCTTACGAGAATGTGTCTTGTCAACTGTGTAAAACCGCTCAAAGACATGCTCGATATCGGCTTCAGGAATACCAATCCCATTATCGCAAATTGTAAGTTCTATCCCTTCTGGCAGTGGTTCTACGCGAATCTTGATCTCCGCAGGTGGTCGAGAATACTTGATGGCATTATCGAGAATGTTCATCACGGCGAGTTCGAGTAGGTCGGCTTCCCCTTCGACTTTAATCTCCTCTTGACTTTTCTCAATACTAATGGTGATTTCAGGATGTAAAGAGATTGTGACATGTCGACAATTTTCCAATAAAGTAACCAGGTCAAAACGTTTGAAGCGCGTTTCGTTAAGGTTTTCAATGTCAGCTAACAGAAGAAGCTTTTTCACAAGATTTTCCATCCGTTCGCAGTTGCGAATGATCTTTTCTATGATATCTGTGAGCATTTTAGGAGATATCGTAGGGAGGTCCTGCAGAGTTTCAGCAAACCCTTTAATAATTGTGATTGGAGTGCGCAGCTCATGCGATGCGTTTGCGACAAAATCTTTTCCCATTTCTAAAATCTTATAGTTACTAGATTTGTCTTGAAGGACGACAATTGCCCCGCTTCCAGCAGATTTAGGAGAGATTCATCAGTTAGCACAGAGTAGAAAAAGAGGCCCTGGTCGAAAAAAAAATTAGCTCATCCAGCCGAAAGATTGCAAAAGCAAAAGATAAAACAATGTTAAGATCGAGACAGATAGCTGAAAAGCATAAAAAATCTTTCTTTGTGTCTATCCTCGCTCTGTGCTGATGGAATTATGTTCTGTTTTAGATAAAAAGGATTGGCTAACGGCGTATGCCACCAATCGGAAGCATCATTGCAAAGCGTTCCTTCGCCGTAATTTGAGCGCACTCGTATTGTCCCCCCATGCTTCTCTATAATGGTCTTGACAATAGATAGACCAAGTCCTGTCTCCGCCAAGTTTACGAGAATGTGTTTTGTCAACTGTGTAAAAGCGTTCAAAGACATGCTCGATATCGGCTTCAGGAATACCAATCCCATTATCACAAATTGTAAGTTCTATCCTTCTGGCAGTGGTTCCTACGAATCCTAATCTCCGCAGGTGGCCGAGAGTATTTAATGGCGTTATCGAGAATGTTCATCACAGCGAGTTCGAGCAGGTCGGCTTCCCCTTCGACTTTAATCTCCTCCCGACTTTTCTCAATACTAATGGTGATTTCAGGATGTAAAGAGATTGTGACATGTCGACAATTTTCCTACTAGAGTAATCAGATCAAAACGTTTGAAGCGCGTCTCGTTAAGGTTTTCAATATCAGCTAACAGAAGAAGCTTTTTCACAAGATTTTCCATCCGTTCGCAGTTGCGGATGATCTTTTCTATGATATCTGTGAGCATTTTAGAGATATCGTAGGGAGGTCCTGCAGAGTTTCAGCAAACCCTTTGATAATTGTTATTGAGGCAGCTCATGCGATGCGTTGGCGACAAAATCTTTTCCCATTTCTAAAATCTTATAGTTACTAGATTTGTCTTGAAGGACGACAATTGCTCCGCTGCCAGCAGATTTAGGAGCTGCGACGAGGTCCAGGTGTACAATTTACGGCTATTTCCGAGGATGATAAAATCGGTCAAAATGGTGCGTTGCTTTTGGCACTCGATCAAAAGATCTTTGGTTTTCCTTAAAAGATCATCCGAAGCACATCCTAAGGCCGTTGTAGGAAATGGCTTATCTAGCAAGTTTTCTTTTGGTATGCCCAACATTTTACATCCTGTAAAATTGACATACCGGACACTCATTGCGCGATCAACTGCGATGACCCCTTCTCCCAAAGACTCCAATATGGCTTCTTTTTCATCGCGTTCTTCCTTTAAGCTTTGAATCTGTTCTTGGATGCGCTCAGAAAGAGAATTGATCGTTCGTGCCAATTGGACAAAATCATCATCTTGGTTGCGCGACGATGCGCAAAGAAATCTTGGGAATTTGCTCAGACTCTCCCCTGTGATAGGGCGTGATTGCTTTGATAATTTCGCTGATGGGTCGGCTTAAACTATATAAGATCAACAAAGTCATGATAGAGAAAAACAAAAGCAGAACAAAGCAAAGGGCAATAAATCCTATATCAAAATTATGCGAGAGTTCATCGAGCTGTGAATAAGGAAATGCGAGGCGTAAAATATACTTCTGCCCTTTTACATCAAATGCTTTGCAATGTATATAAAGCGTCGAGAAAAAAATTTTGTGAATAGCCTTCGTTGTAACCATATCCTTCTTTGATCGCTTGGTTGACCTCGGGGTGTTCCGTTGGGTAAAAAGGGTAAATCCTTGTCCCCACAACCTAGACAAATAAGAATCATAGATCAAAAAGTCCTTGATCATCGAGGAGACTGACGTGAAAAAATGTGAAATATTCTGGGCGCTGAAGGATATTGACGAGATCTTCTTTGCCTCGCAGCGCCCTGAATGTTACTAATTAAGTCGTCAGCAAATTCGTTCAGGGAATGGGTGAGTTAATGCGCTTTACCGTTTTTTCAACAAACGGAAAGAGCATTAAGGCGAAAAGCAAAAAAAGGACCAGCTGACTTAAAAAAATCTTGGTGCGAAAACGGAGGCGGGAAAAAATCATACTGAGTTTAACACCTTATAAACGGGGATCGCTTCAGCAAAGCCCTTCAATGTTAGCATCCCTTTCTTTTCTACTCTAATATTCTCTTTAACTCCGGGTGCGTTCCAGGTTTCTTCAGAGATCAATATCTCCATCCCTTCAGCACTCTGACACAGCCTCGATGCTAAATTGACGTTTCTTCCTAACACGGTATAGTTCAATCGATCTTCTGCTCCCATATTCCCTGCAACAACAAGACCTGTTGCAATGCCCACGCCCATTTTTACGGGCTCTTTTCCTTGCTGAACGCGCTCGATGTTCCATCTGTTCAGCTCTTGGATTGTCTTAAGGGCGCAATCAACAGCATTTCTGGCAGGATGTTCACTCTTTAAAGGCGCTCCAAACAGCGCCATGACCTCATCTCCTACATATTTATCGATTACTCCATGATGTTCCTCAATAACTCTAGAAATCCTTGTCATGCAGTTATTTAGCAACTCGATCACTTCATGAGGTGGCATATGTTCTGACATCCCCGTAAAATTTCGAATATCTGCAAAAAAAACCGAGACGACTTTTTCTTCTCCGCCCAAATGCAGATCCCCCTTCAAAATCTCACCTGCCACTTCCGGAGAAACAACTTTATTGAGCACACTTTGCACTTTATCTTTCTCAATTAGTCCTTTAACCATGTCTGCAAACGAATGGTACAACGAAGAGACCTCATCATGGCGATCTTGAGCAATCGAAGGAAGTTTGATTTCTGAAAAATGTCCTTTGCGCACTTTTTGTGTCGCATCAGCCAAGTGGGTGATGGGACCAATGATTTTGTTTGAAACGCTATGCAGCGCAATAAGGACGGCGATCAATGACAGGACTGATATTGCGCGCATTCCAATGGAGATCTGTGAGATCACTTCTTTACTCTTTCTTTCAAAAGACTTCAAAAACAAGAATTCTTGTTCAATAGGATTGAGAAGAAAAAAATGAAGGTCCATTTCCTGGAATGGCGCCAAATGCAAGAAAAAATATTCTTTGCCGTTCCAAGAAACTTCGCCGGCAGAGGTCGCCATCAAATCCTCAAGAGGAAGAGATGAAAAATCACTGCGCAACAATTTTTTTCCTAATGGAGAAAATCCCTCCATCCAATTGCCTTTGTAGGAGAGCAAGCACGTTTCTCTTAATAGAATTGCAAGCACATTGACAGAGAAGCTCACATCGGATCCCGCAGTGAGATTATATTGTTGATCATCCTCCATCAGCCGACTATTGCCCAAAAAAACATTCTTTTGAGGAGTGCCATCGATAAGAGCTATAGCCTTGCCAAGCCCATTACAGCCTGGATTCGGAGGATGGTCTTTCAAAAAGGCTGTTGAATCAAATAACTGTCTTTTAATTAAAACATCATCTGTTGCGACCCCAAATCCTGAAACATTTTCTTTGTCAAATTCGACAATGCCGAGAAGAGGGAGTGACTTTACAAGGGAACTTGCTTGGAATAAGACATCTAAAATCCCAACCATCTTTTTTTTGGTGATGAGCATGCTAGAAAAAGTCTGCAAATATGGATAGTCGCTCTCCACACAAGGATCGGGCTTGAGCATAGAAGCATCAGGATTTGGAAATGGAGGATCTATAAGTGGACCTTTCAATGCTTCTGTCAATGAAGTGGCTAATAGGGGGAAATGTACGTGAAGATCAGTTAAATTAAGCTCTTTTGCCTGCTCGATTGTGCTTGGGTCGACGAGAATATATTTTTGGGCGCCATTTGAATCGTCAATAAGCAAGCCCAACAATTTTTGTCCGTTTTTTGAATCTGCTGTTTTCAACCACCGCAAATGTTCTGAGCAAGGAGCTTGGAGATACTCTTTTATAAGCGAGATATCAGGAAGTAGAACATAAGCTCCTAGAGGCGATGTGACTTGGAGAAAATCAATTTTGGGATTTGTTTTCAAAATAGAAGAAGCAAAGGAAGGAAGCTCTACTCCATCAGAGGAAAGAGAAAGAACTTTTAATGTAGCATCAATTTCTGCCACATCTTGAGAAGCAATCAGCGCAATAAAATCCTGAAGTCGGGTTGCCCTCCATTTTTCTGT
>JBGAFY010000279.1:0-2002 GCA_044226975.1 Rhabdochlamydiaceae bacterium | reverse complement strand
GTGCCTGATGGCTCTGAAGTGCCTGAATACATTCTTCGCAAATCATGAAGATCATAATGCAATAAATTTTCACCAACATTCTCATAGCGCTCCTGAATTGCACTAAAATCAATTGTATCTTCAAATTCGCCAAAAACTCCTAGTATCCCAATTACTTTGTAATCATCTTTAAGCAATTGTAAGGCTTCGTTAAATATGGATTGCCCTTCTACAATTTTTGCATCTGGGTTATATATCTTCCTTAGAAGATCCAGCAAGTTATATACAATACCAGGTCCAAAACGCTGTTCGGAATTTTGACTATAGTGCGCATCCAAAACATAGTAAATTCCGTTTTCCTCATCCTTGTATCCCGCTTTTATATTGCCTTCCTGATCTGCAACTAGGAGATTAAATGCTTGATCGGGATCAATTGAGCTAAATAGCATTTCTAAGAGCCATTGAGCAAACGGCCAATCTTTAGATTTAACAAGATAGCTATAAGTATCAAATCTATAGTCTATTTCATGCTGCATTTGTTTAATAAAATCTGAAGTTGATAGGGGCATAGCTATATAGTTCCCTTCATCACTATTCTAAATCCATAAAATGGTCGCTGTGTAGCACGATTAGAGAAAGTTCGGGAGTGACACTGGATTTCCTCATATCTCTCATTGTATGACCCGCCCTTCAAATAAAAGGTGTCAGTGGTGTGTTCTGTTCCTGTCCACTCCCACAAATTGCCTGACATGTCCCACACTCCAAAAGCGCTACGACCTAAAGGAAAGGCATCATAAGACATAACTCTTCCAATTCCGTTGTCCACAGAATTACAGCGATCTATAAAATTGGATGTATCATTTCCCCACGGAAATTGCCTAGGCTCTTCTACCCCACGTGCAGCTTTTTCCCACTGGTCCTCGCTTGGCAACCCAAAATTACAATCGGTCATATGCGTTAGCCATTCACTAAACGCTTTTGCTTCATCCCATGATATACCGCTGACTGGTAATTTCTCGCTATTCTCAGGCGGTTGGCGGCTTTTCCAACCAAGTGGTAATTGTAAAAGTTTCTCGTATTGAGCATAAAATGAATACTGTAGACAGCTAATTGGAAATCTAGATATATAATAACTTGGTGTGGAAACCTTTGTTGGGTTATCAGGATCCCCTTTGTAATATTCGCCTTCGGGAATAGACAATAATTCAATCCGTAGTCCATCGCACACAGTTACCGTCAATAATCTTTCCGATACTTTTGGAATGCAGTTTTTCACTAGAGTGAAATTAAATACTCTTTGTGAACCTGTAATCTCCATATTGCTTTCGATAAAACCATCCGCATTAACACTCAAACTATAACTCTCTAGCGCCTCATGAGCTGGTACCCGTAAGTTGAAGGTACCATCTAAGCTTTTTTGATATGAGATAATCTCGTCCAAAAAGGTTACACGAACAGCTACATCGTTTATTGCAATCCCTGTACCACACTCGACTATTCTTCCATTTACCACTTTCTCCTCTCTCACACTCAAAAATACTTCGTCTTCAGTTGCACTCTGCCAGCTCATTTGTTTTGCTAAACACAGTTTCCCACTGCCCATAGACTTCTCAGCAATAATCCCAATCGTAGGAGTCTGAGAAAACACCCCAACACGAAATGCACCATTCAGATCTGTTTTAGCTGAGCTGTGCGTACGTCCATTCACTATGATTCTTATATTGGCTTCTTGCAGGGTGTGTCCTTCGCTGTCAAAAACTCGTCCAGAAATGTATCCCAATGCTTGGCTGGACACAGCCGTAATACAAAACCGATTTTTCCATTCTTTGCCAAAAAAATCTTCAACAATTTCTTCTTTTAACTTAAGCTTAGTGGATATATCTTCTGCATCCCAGATTTCAATGCTCTTCCCGTAATTTTTAACTTCATCGCGCATATCAGTAGTGGCTCTAGTCGAAATACAGATGACAAAGTGATCAGCCGTATAGCTTAATGATGAGATCGCAGTTCGTAGATCTGAGAG